>JAGVKI010000252.1 GCA_020050695.1 Alphaproteobacteria bacterium
CGCTGGCCTGGACATCATGATCGTGCGCGAACTTACCGGCGGTATTTATTTTGGTGAACCACGCGGCGTAGAAACACTGCCAGACGGCACCCGCCGCGGTATCAACACCGAAGTCTACACCAGCCCTGAAGTAGAGCGCATTGCGCATGTAGCCTTCTCGCTGGCGGAAAAGCGTGGCCTGCGTCTGTGCTCTGTCGATAAGGCAAACGTGCTCGAATGCACCGAAATGTGGCGCGAGGAAGTACGCAAAGTACATTCGGATTATCCGAATATTGAACTGACGCATATGTATGTCGACAACGCGGCAATGCAGCTGGTGCGTAACCCTAAGCAGTTTGACGTAATGGTCACCACCAACATGTTTGGTGATATTCTCTCTGATATTGCCTCCATGCTCACCGGCTCACTTGGCATGCTGCCATCGGCATCACTGGGTAGCCCGGATACCCCAGGCGTGTATGAGCCTGTTCATGGATCGGCTCCTGACATTGCGGGCAAAGGCATTGCCAACCCGATCGCAACCGTGCTTTCCTTCGCCATGATGCTGCGCTATTCCTTTGATATGAAGGCAGAAGCAGACAAGGTTGAAGCAGCAGTTCGTAAGGTACTGGAGCAAGGCCTGCGTACTGGCGATATTATGCAGCCGGGCATGCAGCAGGTTTCCACCTCCCAGATGGGCGATGCAATTCTTAAAGCTATAGCGTGATTTAATATTTCGGTTTGATGAATATACTGAAAATAAACGATTTTTAGTGTTAATTTACAGACTGAGATTAACCAATCCGTCATAAAACCTTAAGATAGATATGCTAAGATAATCTTCAGACTTATTATTCTCTGGAGAAGATATATGCCTACTCGCCGCATAGAAGTGAATGAACCCGTCACGATCAAGCCGGTCATGAAGGAAGTAAAGGGTGAATTCAAACCCGTTCCCGGCCAGTTTGCTTATTACACAGCAGGCGGCGCGCCATTGCGACAGGGCGGTGAAACGATAACCGTACAGGCAGGCGATACACTGGTTCTGCCGGCCGGGCATCGCATAGAAACACTCGATCTTCGATACAAGAATGCAGCAGGCGAACCGCTTGTTGGCGATCAGTTACGCAATGTACCCGCAGTCTCTGTTGAAAACCGGGGCCGTGCCCTTGGTATACAGGCGAACTCCGGCAAAGTAACACTCGCAGGCGGCAACTTCACCATGCAGATGCCACTGGCAACGCTCTCAGGCGTCACCGGGACACCTGCGGGTAACGTCATCAATGTAACGACAACAGGTACTATTGCCGACCGCGCTGCTGGTGGCTTCACCTTGAATACGGGTGCGGGTTCTATCGCTGTAGCTGAGAACACCCGCCTTGAAGTTACAACTGGTGTTCGCGGGGCCCCTATTCTCACTATTGATGGCGATGAAAAAATAGCACAAGCACGTGCTCGTCATGCCGACATGTTAAAGACGGCAAAAGAAACAGCCGCACGAGGTAATCTCAGGGCAAAGCTGGCACCTACCCCAGGGCTTAATCCGGAATATACGGTTGCCAATACACCAGCCGCTCCAGCTAACAGAACTTTTCCCGATGTACAGCCTGACGTTAAGCCAGACACTGCGGGACGTCCGGCAGGTCAGCAGCCTGCACCAGGTACAGGAACTCCAGGTACAGGAACTCCGGGCACTGGCACCCCAGGCACGGGAACTCCGAGTGTTGGGCGTCCTGCCCCTCCAACAGACAGGCGCGGCCCCGGCGTGGTACCGCCTGTTGTGACACCTCCTACTGGAGGAACGCCTGCTACAAAGCCTGCTACTCCAGGCGGCGAACCGGCTACAAGACCAGTGGCTGATCCCAGGCGTGATGCAGCAGCAGGTCTTGCAAAGGATATACAGACCATTATTACGGCACGCGGTACTGACGCAGGCGAAAGCCCGGATGGAAGACTTGGTTTCTTTAATGCGCGAAAGCAGGGTAACGTAGTGGTTGCTGACGCATATGACGCTATTGTTGAAGCACAGAAAGCCGCTGATGCACTGGGCAAAGGGCAGGCAAATACACCTGAAGCCCGAAAGAATTTCAGTGACGCAATGGATAGGGCCGTCAATGCCATGGATAAATTTGAGGATAACGCCAAGAAGCCCGACATTAGAAAAGAAGCCAAGTCCATTAAAGAGCGTCTCGAGAAAATCCGTGAACGCGCTAAAACGGGCAAGCTCCTGAGCATGAATATTGACGGTGCAATAAGCCCGGATGCCCTGGCCATGCTTACCAGCGTGCAGCCGTCAGCTGCGGCACGCTCCACACCTGAAACCGCCATGAGTGCTGAAGCCATTGCCCTTTTGACGGGCGATAATGGCACTCGCGGCTCAGTTGAAGATCTGCCCCCGGCGCTGCGTACACCAGGAACTACTCGACAGGTATGATAGGTTTTGCTTTCTATAGGTAATGACACACGACGCATTACCTATAGATCCTGAAACACGCCGGTTTGAACGCCGGGTGCTGCTGCTCGTCGCCCTCATTCAGTTTATCAATATCTGGGACTTCATGATGGTTATGCCACTTGGCCCGGATTTTTCACATGCGCTTGGCATCAACACGAGCCATCTGGGATGGATCGCAGGCAGCTACTCGATAGCCGCTGCCATTGTAGGCGTGCTTACCGCCCGGCACATCGACCGTTTTGACAGGCGCAGCGTACTTCTCTTTAGTTTATCCGGCATGGTAATAACCACACTGGCCATGATCTTTGCCAGCACGCTCTATGAACTTATTGCCCTGCGCGTTGCGACCGGGGCATTTGGCGGCCCGGTAATTGCCTCATCCATGGCTGTTATCGCTGACGTATTTCCCGACAGGCGGCGCGGCGAAGCAGTTGGCAAGGTGTTTGGTTCCTTCTCACTGGCGGCAGTGCTTGGTGTGCCACTCAGCCTGGAAATCGCCCATTACTTCGGCTGGTGGGCACCGTTCCTTGCCGTGTCGTTGGTGGCGGCTATTACCATTGTGGTGATTCACCGCTATCTGCCGCCCATGCGCAAACACCTGGAACAAACAACAGACCCCTTCTCACTTTTTACCGGTATACGCACGAGTCCAGCCATGCGCCGTGCATGCCTGTTAATGGGGGCTACGACATTTGCCGCTTTCCTGCTCATTCCCAATATATCCACCTATGTGCAGCAGAACATGAACTATCCTCGCGAGTGGCTTGGGGTGCTCTATTTTTGTGGCGGCGGCGCAGCATTCTTCTCCATGCGTTTCCTCGGCAAAAAATCGGATCATATTGGCTATGCCAAAACTAGCCTGATGGCTACGGTCATGCTTTGTATATGCGTATGGCTATGGTTTTATGCGCAGGTGCAGGCTATTCCCGCTGCCATTTATTTCATTGTGTTCATGGTTGCAATGTCTACCCGCAATGTCACCAGCAACGCGCTTATCAGCAAAATACCAAAGCCGCAGGAACGCGCCGGGTTCATGTCGCTGATGTCTGCCATCCAGCACCTTATGTCGGGCGCTGGCGCCGCATTTTCAACCATGTTGCTGTCGGAAAGCGCCAGCGGTGCACTGCAAGGTATGGATACGCTCTCGCTTATCAACCTGCCACTACTGCTGGTCACGCCGTGGATGATGTTTAAAATAGAAAAGATTCTGGCAAAAAACACCGCGCTTTAAGCCGATGCGCTGGATACCGGCATGCCGTCATCATTGGCGGCGTAGTAGTCATGATCGAAGCCATAATATGATTTTATACGCTCTTTGACTTCATCGGTAGGCTCGCCCTGCCCTTTGGCCACCACTACCGCAAAATGCGGAATGTCGCCGTGCTTGAGGCTTTTCATCATATCTTCATGCAGCAATTCACTGGCAATGGCGTAGAAATACATCTTGGCGCCCGCCTGCTGGTCGCGTGCAGGGATATAATACACATGGATCTTTTTAGCTGCGTCATACTTCGCACGATAGTGCGGCAGCTTTTCCATCATATCTTCAGGCGTATCGCTCATTATTTCTGCTTCTGTAATGAATCGGGCAAATTATTCACCTGCACTTTAACCACATGCTTGGAAAGATCAGGAGTACCTGGGCCATGCAGCACTTTGCCTTCCAGCTTTTCATGCGCGGCCTGATCAGGATTGCGGCGTTGTTCTTCTACCTTGATAAGGGTGACGCCAACCGAGAACCAGCCTTTATCAGAGGTGTAATCCAGTTTCCCGCCATCCGATTTCACAACGCTCTGCGCATTACCCGCCGCTTTCAGGTCAGCCAGTACTGCCGACAAATGTTTCCAGCCCGGCTCATCGCCTTTGGCAAGCACCTGTACTTCCGCCACCGGATATTTGATCGATACGTTAGCTTCAGACTTTGCTTTACGGATAACGTTGAGCACGTCCACGCACGCCATGCCGGAAAGTTCCGCCGATGCATTATACGGATAATTTTCTGCCTTTGGCCACATACCACGTGCATGCACCGAGCCAGTTCGCGCATAATCTTCATCAAAGAGATTGCTGTAGAGTTCTTCTGTCACATGCGGCACAAACGGTGCAAACAGGCGCAGCAAGGCCTCGAGGCAATGATAGATGGTATGCAGCGCAGACTGCTGCTGTGCAGGCGTTGGCTTGCCGGCAGTGTCTTCCGCTTCGCCGTATGCACGGGCTTTGACGAGTTCTAAATAATTATCGCAGAAATCATTCCAGAAGAAATCCTCGATAGCCACACGTGCATCGCAATATTCGAAAATGTCAAACTGCTGCGTCGCTTTTTGAATAGCCTGATTGAGGCGCGAAAGAATCCATAAATCCAGCGTCTCGGTAATCACGCCCTTCTTGGTATCATCAGCGGCTGTAGTAGGCTGCGCGGTAAGTTTGGAAAGATTCAGCGAAGCAAAGTTGCTGGCGTTCCACAGCTTGGTGACCAGCTTGCGGCCAATCTTCAGCAGTTCTTCGGAAAACGCCGTGTCAGCACCAAGACGCGAGGTAGACGCCCAGTAGCGTACCGCATCGCTACCTTTATCTTCAATAAGCGCAACCGGGGTAATAACGTTACCCTTGGATTTGCTCATTTTGGTTTTGTCAGCAGCCAGACACCAGCCGGAGATCATCACATTCTTCCAGGGTATGCAGTTCTGGTGCAGATGCGCTTTTACGATGGTGTAAAACGCCCAGGTGCGGATAATTTCATGCGCCTGAGGACGAATATCCGCTGGAAACAGCTTGGCGTGGCGCGCCGCATCCAGGCTGAAATTCCCGCTTATACCGCGCGAGTTCAGCTGCGGGCTGATGGATGATGTCGCCCATGTATCCATTACGTCAACGTCGCCGGTTACTTCTTCTCGGCTATAGCCCTTTGGCAGGTCAACCGTTGGATCAACTGGCAATTGATCAAAATCAGCAAAAATAATTTTGCCTTCTTCGCCAGCACGTTTGGAATACCAGATAGGAAACGGTACGCCAAAGAAACGCTGACGGCTGATACACCAGTCTTCTTTCAGGCCTTCAATCCACTGGTTGAGGCGAATACGCATATATTCCGGGCACCAGTTGCACTCAGCGCCTTTGGCCAGAAGTTCATCCTTTTTATCAACAATGCGCACGAACCATTGGTGTGTTGGGATAATTTCAATCGGCGTGCCGGAACGCTCGGCGCATTTAACCATCTGCGTTTTGTTGATGATTTTTTCAGCTTTATCGCCCATTGGCAGCAGCAGACCAGCTTCATCTAATAGTTTAAGTGCTTTCCCTTTGGCGCTGTTTTCATTCTTGATGTCACGAATGAGCTTGGCATTTTCCAACGCTTCATACACGGCAGCCGCCTTTGCAACATCGAGGCAGTTGGCACTGCTGATAGCGGATGCAAGCGCCGCGCCGTCACGGCCCGCCTTAAAGCTGCAACCGGTGCCTGACTTTTCAGCAAGGCGCAGGCGGCCATCCTTATCCAGATGCGGGCGCCATGCCAGCTTATGCTTTCCGATCCATTCCTTGTCGGTGTCATCACCCCAGGAGCAGCACATTACAAAGCCAGTACCCTTTTCTTTATCGACCTTATCGTCAAATGCAATCGGCACAACGGCATTAAACAACGGCGTTACAGCGACTTTGCTTTCAAACTTCGCCTGATCGTCCGGGTGGCACATTAGTGCTACGCAGGCACCCAGCAGTTCCGGTCGCGTGGTCATCACATGCACTTTTTCCAGTGAATCGAAGCTTGGGCGTTCACCCTTTTCAAAAGCGTCCTTTGCCATCAGGCCAAAAGGTATAGTGCACTGGTACCCCGGCAGTTCCTTTTCTTCAATTTCAGCAGATGCAATAGCCGTCTGGTCTACCCA
>JAGVKI010000237.1 GCA_020050695.1 Alphaproteobacteria bacterium
CCCGGCAATATAAAACGCAGGCCGCTATCGACTTCCATTTCGCCGGTAAGCAGGCGCATGAGGGTGGTTTTACCTGCGCCGTTTTTTCCAACCAGGCAGATTTTATCGCCCTCGCAGACATGCAGGCGCAGTTCCTCAAATAGCGGTTTGCCGCCAAAGGTGAGGGAGACGTCTTCCAGGCTGATCAGCAGGCGTTCCGTGGTTGCCATATCGCTTAAGAAATTGCCATACTTGTTTAAAGAGGGCTGTAATACACGATCCCGCCTTGTTTTCATAGCCAGACTTGCAGTAAGCATGCGAACAATGGTATGGATAAAGGAGCCACGAAAGGGAGTGGATATGTTATTGAAAAGCAATAAGATGCGCGGGTTGTTGGCTGCAGTAGTGCTTTGCGCGCAGACCCAGGCGCTTCCGGCAGCAGCCATCCAGGACTCATTTTTTACCCCCATTCAGGTGGGACGCTACGAGCGCGAGTATCTCCTTTATCGCAGAGATAAGTCAGCACCTAAGCCGCTGATAATTGTTTTGCATGGCGAATACGGAGCCATTCGTGGTGCGCGTAAACTGGGGTTTGAAGAACTGGCAGATGAAAACGGTTTTGCGGTTGTGTACCCTCGCGGGACGAATAAGCAATGGATGGATGGCCGCCATAATGATTTTACCCTGAATAACCGAGGCCTTGATGATATTGCCTTCCTGCGCGCACTGACGGATAAATTAATCGCAGACAAAGTCGCAGACCCTGAGCGTATATATGTGGTTGGGTTTTCTGGCGGGGGTATTATGGCCTACCGTGCCGCCTGCGAAATGACGGGCACGTTTGCAGCCGTTGCGTCTGTGGCTGCGAGTATGGCGCGTGGGTATGAATATCTGTGCAGGCCTTCGCGCCCAATACCTTTAATGATTATAAACGGCACCGCTGATCCGGTTACTCCCTGGAAAGGCGGCACCGTGAGTATGGTTGGCAGCAATGTAAGCAGTGGCGAAATTATTTCCGTTGATAAGAATGTTGCATTCTGGCGCCGTGAAAATAAATGTGCGGACAGCAGCCATCTGGAAGCCATAGATACCGACCCATCGCTGTCGCCGGTATTTCATCACCGCTGGGATAAGTGTGACGTAGAATTATATGAAATCAGGGATGGTGATCATAGCTGGCCAGGCCAAAAGTCCCCCCTTATTGCGCCGATCATGTTCCATATGGGAAATACTGCGCCGCTGGATGCGACGAAAGTGATTTGGGAATTCTTCAAATCCAAGGCGCGTGCGCCCGGCAAGTAAGCATTACTGCGTATTCGAATCGGGCCGTATGGCAAGGAGTGCCGCTTCGTCTACGCTGTCTATCAGTTCTGCGTCCAGGTACTTACGGGCAAATTCCAGATAGACCTTTGAGGTGATAAAAAAATCCACAATGTCCGGATCGAGATGATGTGCCTTTTTCATATTGGCGATAATCTGCATGGATTCGGATAATTTCTTGGCAGGCTTATACGGCCTGTCCTTTGCGGTTAACGCCTCGAACACGTCGGCAACTGCCATCATGCGGGCAGGAATGGACATGCTGCCAGCTTTAATGCCTTTAGGGTATCCCTTACCATCCATACGCTCATGATGGCCGCCGGCATATTCGGGCACGCGCTGCAAATGTTTGGGAAACGGCAACGACTCAAGCATAGCGCAGGTATGCACCATGTGATCTTCCATTATCTTGCGGTCTTCTGCGGTCAGCGTGCCGCGCCGGATGCTGAGGTTATATACTTCATTATCCGACAGGATCGGAAGCGACTGACCGTTTTCTTCATACTGGTAGCTGGCGGCTATGGTCTTGAGGCGCTCAATATCAGCATCGGACATGAACTCGCCGCCAATGTTGGCTTTGCGTAAAAACGCCATGTCGTCATCAAGGCGGCGGATAGTATCTGCATATAATGCTTCGCTGGCAGTTATATCAGTGCCCGGCTTGATCTGACTTTCAAGCAGGGTAATGCGCGCTTGTTTCCTGAGCACTTCAAAGCGTGCCTGCACCGTTTGAATCCGGTCATAGATGGCCTCCAGCTTGGTGGCCTTATCCATGATATGCACAGGCGTCGTTACCTTGCCACAGTCATGCAGCCACCCCGCGATATGCAGTTCGTATTTTTCTTCGTCGCTTAAATCAAAGGCTTCAAACAGCCCTGATTTTGCATCGCAGGCGGCCTGCGCCAGCATATTGGTCAGCACAGGCACACGCTCACAATGCGTGCCGGTATAGGGTGATTTTGCGTCAATCGCTTTGGCGATCAGTTTGATAAATGATTCCAGCAGTTCTTTTTGCGCGCTGATCAGCTTTTTATTATCAAGTATGATGGATGCCTGCGAGGCCAGCGATTCGACAATCTGGCGCACGGCCATGCTGAAAGGGATAATAGCGCCTGCTTTAGGGTCCTTGGCATTGATCAACTGCAGGCAGCCCAGCACTTCCTTTTTGTGGTTAAGCATGGGGATAGCGAGTACGGAATGGGTTTCATATCCGTACTTCTTGTCGAATGCCTTAGCGCTGTCAAAATTGAAATCATCCGATTGGTAGACGTCTGCGATATTGACGGTCTTTTTAAATAATACCGAAAAAACCGCCATGCTCGCATAGTCGGGATTGCCGGTATCGGGATTGGTAAGGGGCAGGGGTGCAAGCGGTGCTTTTTCTCCCGTTGAACCGCCATAGGCAATATTCAGCTTATCGTTGCGGATGATAGAAAATTCGAGCTGGTTGTCATCGCTCAGGTAATAGAATGTTCCGCCCTCGGCATGCGATACGCGCATGGCTTCCACCAGGATAATTTCCATCAGGCTGTCAATATCGTCCTGCGATGACAGGGCAATGCCAATAGCGCTCAGGCGTTCGACCAGTTTCACCGGATCAAATGCATCTAAGTCACTTACTGTAGTAGACTGGAGTGGTGTGCTTTGGGTCATAATAATCTGCGTAATGAAGCTGTTATTATGCAGAACAAGGGTTAAAATTTAATAACGTGCTGTTATTTAAATTTATTTAAGAAGATTTATTTCCATCTGTTCACGCGCAGTAAGCGAGCCGGGACGCGCCGCAATCAGCTGCTGGTGGCGTTTATCGAGCGCTGTATCATTGGCATCCGGATCATGGTGGAAGGTAACCAGCGTCTGCACATGGGCATAATCAGCAATGCGTACCGCCTGCTGCCATGTGGAATGTCCCCAGCCGATATATTTGGTGAATTCTTCATCGCAATAGGTCGAGTCATAAATAAAGCAAGTGGCGCCGCGCACAAACTCTGCAACATCGGTACTCAGCATACCTGGCGTATGTTCGATGTCCGTGATGTAGCACAGCGACTTGCCCTTGTAGTCGATGCGGTAGCCCGTGGCGCGGTCAGGGTGGTTGAGCGCCAGTGTCTTGATAGTAACGCCTGCATCCAGCCAGCGCGCGGCGCGCAAGTCATCGCCAGCCGTGAAGTCATGGTAATGAATGTCAGCATGGAACTGCATGGGGGTAATCGGGAAAATAGGCGGGGCCATGATATGCTTTATGACCTGCAGCAAATCATATTCCGGCTTCAAATGGCCTGCCCATAAATCGATACGGCGCGTTTTATCATACATAGGGCCAAAAAAAGGCAGGCCGCATATATGATCGATATGGCTGTGACTGAATAAAATATCCACCTGCTTGGCAGCAAGGTGCTGGCCGAGCGTATGAATGCCGGTGCCTGCGTCCAGGATAAACGTCTGGTCGCCGCAATTTACCTCAATACAGGAGGTATTGCCGCCATACTGCATGAAGTGTTTATCGGCCACGGGGATAGTGCCGCGAACACCCCA
This sequence comes from Alphaproteobacteria bacterium, assembly GCA_020050695.1. Lineage (GTDB taxonomy): Bacteria > Pseudomonadota > Alphaproteobacteria > Rickettsiales > SXRF01 > JAGVKI01. The sequence goes on from JAGVKI010000237.1 coordinate 3,835, forward strand.
GAAACGTACGTTGAAGATGTCTTCCATGCTATGTGCCTGCTGCGATTTGTTGTTTCATTTGCTGCGCAGCAATGGCGTAACCGCCGTCGGACCCGTCAACAAAATGGATATGGTTACCGGATAAATTAAACACCAGGCAGGTCATCAGCGCCTGCGGGGATAAGTGGATACCGTATACGATCTCGCCGCGTGCATGGCGTTCCTTCAGAAGTGCTTCCAAACGGTCTTTTTGCTCAAGGCTGCTGTCTAGCACCATGCGCAGCATTTCATCGAACTTGCGTGCGTCTGTGTTGGTGGCCATTTC
>JAGVKI010000116.1 GCA_020050695.1 Alphaproteobacteria bacterium
ACTCCTATCGTTTAATCGTATATGCACCACAATGCAAGTAGTAATTAGTGCCAGCAATTGCGGGCGCCTTAGGCATCTTTTTTAGGTCAGCTGCTTGAATTTTTGGCTATCATTCGATATATTGCGCCGCACAAACAAATATACACAGGGGTAAAATGTCTATTTTTAAATCTAATACATTACGTTACGATATTTCAGCCGGGTTTGTGGTATTCCTGGTAGCGCTTCCGCTCTGCCTTGGTATCGCACTGGCCTCCGGCGCGCCGTTCTTCTCAGGCATGATTGCAGGCATCGTAGGCGGGGTAGTAGTAGGCATAATCAGTAATTCACATGTCAGCGTAAGTGGCCCGGCAGCTGGCCTTACCACCGTAGTGCTGGCTGGTATTGCAACCCTTGGCTCATTTGAAGCCTTCCTGACTGCAATGGTAGTCGCTGGCCTGATTCAGATCGGTATGGGCCTGATGAAAATCGGTTCCATGGCAGAATATTTTCCCAGCAGCGTTATCAGCGGCATGCTGACTGCTATTGGTATTATTATTATCCTCAAGCAGATTCCGCACGGCCTTGGCTATGACCATGACGTCGCATTCCTTACCGAAGACGGTATGGGCGGCATGTCGGAAATGCAGCATGCGCTTTCGCATATCAACCCTGCTGCCGCATTGATCTGCCTGCTTTCGCTGGCACTGCTTGCCACATGGGAACATCCGCTGGTGAAAAAAACCCTCGGCGCCATCCCAGGCGGCCTTATTGTTGTGCTGATGGGTATTGGCATGAGCGAGTGGCTGCTGCCCACATTTACCCAGTGGAGCGTAAGCCCCGAACATAAGGTAAATGTGCCAGTACCGGCATCAGCGCAGGAGTTTTTCAAACTATTTTCCATGCCTGATTTTTCGTACCTGTACAACCCCAGCCTTTATGTCATCGCCTTTACGATTGCGATTGTAGCGTCCATTGAAACGCTGCTTTGTATTGAAGCCGCCGACAGGCTGGATACGCAGCGCCGCGTGACCTACACCAACCGCGAACTGATTGCACAGGGTTCTGGCAATTTAATCTCCGGCCTTATTGGCGGGCTGCCGATTACCAGCGTTATTGTGCGCACGTCCGCCAACGTACAGGCACAGGCAAAAACCAAGCTGTCGACCATTATACATGGCATCTTGCTTTGCGTGACGGTGATCGCCATTCCAGGCATCCTGAACCGTATTCCGCTTTCCTGCCTTGCGGCGATCCTGCTGGTGGTAGGCTACAAGCTGAGCCACCCTAAGATTTTCAAAAGCATGTACAAAAAAGGCTACCGCCAGTTTCTGCCGTTCATTGCAACGGTTATAGCGATTGTCTGCACCGACCTGCTCAAGGGCGTAGGCGTTGGGCTTGTTATCAGCTTATTCCTTGTACTGCGCGAAAACCTCAAGAACTCGTATTTTACGAATAACGATAAGTTCAATGAAGGCGATAAGATCACGCTGATGCTGGCGCAGGAAGTATCGTTCCTGAACAAAGCCGCCATTCGCCGCGCACTCGACCAGCTGCCACGCAATTCAACCGTTACCATTGATGCGCGCCACACCAGCTATATCGATTCCGATGCAATTGAAATCATCCAGGAATTCCGCGACATCAAGGCGCCACAGCGTAATATCAGCTGTATTCTGCTTGGATTCAAGGAACGCTACGGCGCGCAGATCAGTGGCCTTAGCAGGGAAGAATCGAAACTGCCTACGGGTAGTGTACGGGTTGCCTAATCGCTAGCAGGCGGACGCGCTGCCTGCGGATCAATTTCAATCCGGGATGCATGGCGGTTACCGCCAATACGGCTTTGCGCACTGTCAGTAACAGTCTGGTAGGGTATACCCAGTATATCGAAGAAACGCTTGGTCGCTTTTTCTACCTGCGCCGTGGTGAACTCAACGCCATCAATACGTGTCTTGCGCGTAGGATCAAAGGATAGCTGCATCTTGTCAGAATCGCGCTTCGACGCCCCTGCCCCAACCAACCCCGCAAAAAATCCGGGAACCATTTCAGGATAATCGAGGGTAAACTCGCTATTGTCATCGAGCAGTATAAACGCCCGCAGCAACTGCGACGGATTGCGCCCGCCACGGCTGACGCTATGGGCGTTAACGCGCAACCTGCCGCCGCGATAGCTGATAGCATCCAGCCGGGCCTTATAGGCCTCGGCAACACCCGGAGCGGCATCCATGGGTATATGCACCGCATCAAATACAGCGCCCGCCAGCGCATCCTGATTAAGGCGGTATCCCGCGTTCAGGCCGCTGCCTACTAGCAATTCCAGGCAGGATTCATACTGCTGTTCAAATACCCGCACGCCGTATCGCTCTACCAGCGATGGCACCGTCTCTTCCATTTGCTCGGTCGATAAACCAGCCAGTTCAGGAAAATGTTCTTTCAGTTCATCCACCAGCACCATGCGCTCGCGCAGGAATAGCGGAATCGCCCTGGCGGCTTGCGCTTTAAGCTGCTCGCTGTAATCTGCGGCACTGCGATCAAGCGATACATAGTCAAGCGCTTCACATGCGATAAGATAGCCAATTTGCGGCTTATCGCCCACAATACCGTCCATCGCGCCACTGGCTAAGGCAAGCAGGTCATAATGGAACGACGTAATGGTGATATCCGATACGGCCAGTTGCCCTGATACGATATGCGCAATCACTTCGCCTATGATTTTTTGTACATCGGCAGGTTTTTTAAGTTGCAGCTGCAAGCGCGGAGATGGAATCAACCCCTCTTGTTTGAGGCGCACCTGCTCACCCAGCAACTCTCCCAGCAGGGGTATCCGGTTCCCATCATCCTGCGGCAGGCCGGATACGGATAGATTAACCTGGGCAATATCTTCCTGTGACATATGGTCGATAAGCTGCGCCTGATCGCGCTTGATAAAGCGGTCATGGTGAATGACGCCATACGTATATACGTCAGCGGTTACCTTATATCCAAGCTGCCAGGCAATACTAATCGCCCGCAGGGTATTTTCATACGCATGGGCGCTAAAATCGATCTGGCTTTTATCGCTAAATGTGCGTGGATAGGATAAGGTCGTATTACTAGCATACTGATTACCGGCATAGCGTATCTTGCTGATACCATCGTTAAGGCGTACGCCGCGATGTGCGATAATCTGTAATGGCATTGACCTACCTTGATAATTCACCTGCGAGCATACCGCCCGTTTTTCCACAGTCAACCCGCGATATGCCATATATTCTGCTGTCCCGACATAAAACGGACCAAATAAAAAGGGCCAAATAAAAAGGGGCTGTAAAACAGCCCCTTTTCTTGCCTAAGCTAGCCTGTTATGGCTGGCCTTCAGGTGGCGGTGGTGGCATATGATCACCTGGGCGATCATGTGGATGCGAGCCACCTGGGCCACCCGGCCCACGGCGAGAGCGTGCGAAGCGATCAGCAAAACGTTCCCGTTGATCAGGTGTCAGCGTGCTGATCTTGGTTGCCATTTTTTCCTGTGTCTGATCACGGATTTCAGACATCAGCTGGTCAACCTGTTTAAAATGATCCAGTACTTCTTCTTTAGTAACGGGGCCTGCTTTCAATTTGTCGGCAAAAGCTTTGCGCAGTTCGCGAACATTTTCAAATTTTCCTTGCATTGCGTCCATATCTGCGCGCATTTCGCGAGGGCTGAGTAGTTCCGCTGGCCCTACCATAGGGGGCGGAGGCGGCATGTCGCCATGCATAGCCGGGCCACCACCTGGCGGCGGCGGAGGCGGCGGAGGCACATCAAACACGCTGATTCGCCCAAGAACGAAGGCAACCAGGAATATGTTGATTACTACCGATCCTAAAAGCGCAAGGCGTTCTTTATTATTCTGGCCCTCTGTTGTCATAGCATTATCTCCTCTAGGTTTTGCGGATTCAAAATGACGTTATATATGGTGGCCTCATGGCTGCTTTGCGTATCGGACTGTGCCACAGCTATTTCGCCGGAGACCTGGCGGCTTACCATGCCGCCAGAGAATCCAAGCACCGCAACGATGGCCAGCGCCGCAACGCGCGCCAGTATAGGTGCCTGCCACTGTCTCGCAGGGAAGCTTACCACCTTACTGTCTTCCACCTGCCCCATGATACGGCTCAGCAGCGCCTCATCCGCATCTGGCACCGTATAGCTATTTAAATATTCACGCAGTTCACGATCCATTTTTCTGCTCCTGTTTTTCTTCCAGCAAGAGATGCCTTAGCCCCTGCCTGGCACGAAATAACAACTGTTGTAGTGCACCAAGCGATAGGCCCAGTGTATCGGCTGCCTGCTGGTCGCTTACTTCTTCGTAATAACTCAAAATCACCGCAGCACGCTGCTTTTCCGGCAATTGCTGCAAACATGTTTTAACCTGTTGCGCACGCTGTCTTTGTATGAGCGCTTTCTCGGCATCATCGCGGGTATCGGCCAGCACATCAATATCGACATTGCTAAACTGTATATGCTTGCGAAGCCGGTTGAGGCAGGCATTGTACAGCACCCGGTAAAGCCACGTGGTAAACTGCGCCCTGGGCTCCCATTTTGCAGCTTCATGCCAACTTTTGAGGAATGCCTCTTGCACTACATCCTCTGCATCCTGACGGTTGCCAAGCATACGTTCTGCAAAACGGACACTGCGGTTCAAATGCCTGCCAACCAGCATGCGGTATGCCGCCAGGTCGCCCTGGCCTGCCAGCCGCATTAACTCGTTGTCTGCTACATTTACATCCATGAAATGTCCTTGTTGGTAACGCTAACTATTAAACACACCGCATGCACAAAACTTACGCAAACGTTTTAAAAATATTTTTCAGCACCACCACCGATGCCATAAAAGCGCTTATAAATGAGGGCTTGCAAGCTGTTACAGGACATACCCAGCAAATAACCTTGTGTGTAGCAGGCTGATACGCTACATCCTTTTATGCAATTTTTATCACTTTTTATCGAAGGGATCCCATGTCGAAAAAATTAATCACTATCTCAGCCCTCACCCTCGCGCTTCTTACAAGTGCCTGCTTTGGCGGTCCGTCCGCTACCAACTCGGTCAGCAAAGGCAAGGAACGCAGCAGCGGCCTGTTTGGCATGTCCAAAGCGGATGCTGTTAGCGTTGATAACAAAGAAGCGTTCAAGGCCGTTGATAAAGTAGTGATCGGCAGCTTTAAGATCGGCTTTGCCACCTATAAAACCGACAGCGCTAAAGCCGGCGGCGGCCTGAGCGGCGGCTTCGGTGGTAAATCGACCGCAAAAAGCACCCTGGTTGGTGTAGACGATAAAACCATGCAGAGCATAACGGACCAGGCATACCAGCAGTTCGTAAGCGACCTGAAAGCCAAAGGCTACACCATTGTAGACCGTAAGGAACTGCTCGCACATAAGACATTTGCGGACACCAAGACCTACCCGACTCCTTACGAAGATTCGACTGGTGGTCTTTTCGGTTCCAACAGCAAAACCAAATATTTCAGCCCAAGCGCCTTTGGCGACAAGATGCATATCTTCATGGGTGAAATCGGTAGCACCATGGGCGGTTTCGCATTTGCTAACCCAGCCGTTGCCGCTATGGAATACGCTCGCGAATCTGGCGTAAAAGTACTCAACGTGATCTATGTAGTGGATTATGCCAACGCCGAAGGATACGGCGGCTGGGCCAGCACCTCTTCAGGGGTGGAAATCGGCCAGGGTATTACCATCGTGCCTGAGTTCTCACGCCTGTCACTGATTGGCAACAGCGGTGGCACCTTTAGCAATGGCAACGGCAGCATCAAGCTGGGCCAGCCTCTGAGTTCCGAAAAAGAATTCGCTACCGTAAAGAACGTCAACAGCGAAGCCTATAAGGCAGCTGAAGTAGCAGTCAATGTGATCGGCGTGCTTGGTGGCGTAGGCTCCAACTCAAGCCGTGAATATGAATTTACGGCGCGCCCTGCCGACTACAAGCTAGCTGCAGCAGAAGTAACCAAACAGGCTAATGATACGTTTGTAAATACCCTGGCTGGCCTGAAATAACCCAACCAGCTGATCTAAAATAAAAAACCCACCCCGCCAACGGGTGGGTTTTTTATTGTTATTGGCAGCTTCTGATAAAGCTGTATCAATTACATGTTATCGTTTTTATGCAATCGGACGGGAGTATGCGATGGTTGAAAAATTCATCGATGATAATTTTCGTGAAAATACCAAATCAGTAATCGCCATAGTTACCTCGGGCAGCGATGTCTATTTAGTCTGCCGTGGTGAAGCCGCCGCCGCACAGGTACGTAACAGGCTGGCAGAGATGGAACCGCAGGCGGTAACCACCTCCGAATCATTCCGCGTAATCCCTGACAGTGTTAAACATGCGTTCTTCCTGAGCATGGGCAGCGTGGTAAAACTTAAAAACCGGAATGTAGGGGCAGTCATGCTGGCGCTCACCGAATGGCATGATGGTAGTATCAACCACAGCCTTGTCAGCGAGAGTCTTCAGGATGATGTTCTGAAAGCAGCGTCCGCAAAGAAACGCTGATTAGCTGGCTTGCTGCTGTTCCTGCAGGTTATACATCGTAAAACGTTTGGCCAGTTCCTGCGGATGCTCATACTGCACAGGCTCCGGATACAAGCGCTCTATACGATGGCAGTAATAGGCTGACGCAAGTTCCGTACGCCATTTTGGAAATACGACATCCATAAATGTTTCTGCGCGTTTTACCATCGGCAACATAAGCGGGCCAAAATAGTAAGGATGTGTATCGACCAGTTCATCTCTCTTGAAGGGAGTGAAATGCGCGCAATGCCCATGCTCCATCATAATAATGCCCCGGTTGCTGACATCATCATACAGCATGAGATCTATAAACGGCCAGCTCCATCCGAAACGGGGGCGGTGCAATGCCATTTTAGGATTCCAGACCTTGGCGTTAAAGGGGCTCATACGCTTGAATTCCCAGCCATTGGCAACAAACATGGATTCAATTTCAGTTATGCTCTCACGCGGAAAGGCAAATTCCACACAATCATGCCATGGGGCAAGGCCACGAAAGTAAAAACTGTTAAGCAATGTCTGGTGTGACATCCACCACTGGTATTCAACGCTCCTGAAGATAGAAGCGACTTCGCCCGCGGCATCGTAGAGTGCCTTTTCTTCTGCATCATTCATACGTTTTATAAACATTCGCTACCCCTGTCATTGCGCATATAGATTTGTACTACCAGTTGAAGACCGCGTATAGAACTTTCATACAGGCACTATAGTGATGCTTGGTAAAAAAAACCTTTAAATCAAAGGAATTACCCAGCCTTTCCAGCAAAATAATATCCATTACAAGCAAATGATAAATATAGACAATCAAATTCATATTGACTTAGTAGACAATAATCCCTACCGTTATTATAGAAATTAACAGGGATAGTAATAACCATATGCTCTCCATGAAGGCAAAATATGCGCTGCGCGCCCTGATTATCATGGCCGTCAATGAGAAGAAAATGATGCAGAGCAAAGTCATTGCTGCGCAGGCAGACGTACCTGCCAAATTCCTCGAAGCGATACTGGCTGAACTTAAGAACAGCAATATTGTAGGCAGCAAACGTGGTATTTTCGGCGGCTACTTCTTAAGCCGTCCTGCAAATGAAGTCATGATTGGGCAAGTTATCCGTGTGCTTGATGGCACCCTTGCCCCACTGGCGTGTGCCAGCGCATCCGACTATCGCAAATGCGAAGATTGTATGGATGAAGCGGCCTGTGTAATCCGCAAGGTGATGATCGATGTACGTAACTCCATATCTTCCGTACTCGATAAACAAAGCCTTGCCGATATGCTGAAGCTTTCGCCGAAGCAAAATGTTTTCTGGTAATAACGTATGGAGAATGAATGAGCGAGCAAACTAAAACAAACGAACTGAATGACGTAGAACGCTATATCCTTAGCACTATACGTAATATTCAGTTTGGCAGCGTGGAAGTAACCATCCACGACGCCAATATCGTACAGGTTGAAAAGTCGGAAAAGAAACGTTTCGACAAACACTCAAGCTAACCTCGAACCTATCAAACTATTAGGCGCCTACCAGACCACTGGTGGCGGCACCTTAGCAAAATAAGGGGGACCGCCATGATAACTTCGCAGAAATTGAAAATGCGCAGGACTTAATCAACGACCTCAAGTATGCGCTGGATTTATAGCTGATTTTCCTAGGGTTTTAGCCAGTAAAACACATCAAAATCACGTCAAATTGACACATAAACTTCACATGCATTGCTATAGGCATGTGCTAGATTCACGCTATGGAAAAGCCGTTACAATATACGGGCAATTCCGCGACCAGACTAAATGGAGTGGTAACCGCCAAAGTGCAAGAGGTTCCTCACGAAAGTGGGACAGCTAACACTGACGCTCAACCTGAAAAAACCCTACCCCAGCACCGTACATTTGGCCTGAAAGCGTTCGACGTTTTCCTATACCCCATACTCACGAACTTAAGCGTATTTGCGATTTCGGTAGCGGCTACCTACCTCACCTCGCGCGGCGGTGACCGTAATGCCGAAGGTAAACTGATTTACGGCAAGGTCGGGGAGTTCTTCCAGAAACGCGGCGACTGGCTGATGAACAAGTTTAAAAGCCTTGGCATGAACCATGCGCAGGCGGACATGTCGAAGATGGTGTTCTTCTCTTTCCTCGACGGCTCATTGATGGCTCCTGCCGTAAAGCTGCTCGAGGACAGGCGTGAACATATTGGCC
>JAGVKI010000251.1 GCA_020050695.1 Alphaproteobacteria bacterium
ATAGCTGGAATTTGCCAGTTCGGGATGAGCCGCCATAGCGGTGCTTACTGCTGGCGCAACTGGAACCGGTGCGACGGCGACCGGGCCACGTTCTTCACCTATTACGGTACTGGTGCCAGGGCGTGCCACCTGGAAGGTAGAGGTCAGGGGCTCCTGTCCCGCGGCGCCGGTACCGGCATCTGGCATAAGGGCGGCAACGCCGGATTGTTCTGATACATTTGGTTTGAATGCAAAATAGGCCAGCGCAGCTGCTGCGCCTGCGACCAGCAGGCCGCCATATTCGCCGACTTTATCGACTACCCAGCCCAGACCACTGAATACAGGGCCAATCAGGGGGATTTTCTCAAAATAGCCAAAACCGGTTACGACATTGCGTGCCCCGCCCGCTACCATTTCGCCCGCGCCTTTGATAAGGGGCCATGCTGCCCAGCTTGCCAGCGCAACGCCGCCTGCCGCCAGCCAGGGCATAGCGCTTTTGGCGTCAGCGCTGCTGATCTGGAGGTTCTCCTTGGTTGCGTCCTGTATGAAATCAGCAGCCTTGTTGGTGGCGCCGCCGAAATAGCTACCTACGTTTTCATTAAGCCAGCTTTGTATGCCCATAATATCTCGCTATTTTAGGTAATAGTCTTCCTGCCATTATAGGGCCTGAACCAATGATATTGTGTTAACGTTTGCGTAATTGCGTATGACAGGGCTGTCATTAAACACGGGTTTTTAGGTAAAAATAAATATATGGCATTGATTTATAATGATAATAACAAATCCCCCCTGATTTGACCCTCCGACCCGCGTCCTCGTAAAATGCCAATGTTTAAGGGTTGTATTCACAGGTTAATGCTGTATAAGACAGCTGCGCTATTGTTCTTTTCAAAAAAAAGCTTATATAGCTGCTTAAGAATACATATTCTTAGTGTCGCGGGGTGGAGCAGCCCGGTAGCTCGTCAGGCTCATAACCTGAAGGCCGCAGGTTCAAATCCTGCCCCCGCAACCAAATCCCCATCTGACCGAATCTAGTTCAGACCAAAAACACCTAGAAAAACAGCGATTTATAGCGAATTTTCCTCTAGCCCCGTCTAGCCGAATCCGACCGTATCTTGAATTTTTTAGGGTATATGATAGGGTACAGGAATCATAACCTGAACGTTGTACCCTATGCCTAAAGTCATCCGCAAACTGACCGAAAAAGAAATTCAGGCCGCAAAGCCTCAAGAAAAGCCTTACAAGCTCTATGACGAAGGCGGCTTGCTGCTGCTGGTGCGGCCCAGTGGCACGAAGGTTTGGCAGTATCCCTACAAACTCAACGATAAATATAATGTGCTGACCATCGGGCAGTATGGCAGCACGCCGGATAAGGTCGGCACTTCCCACGCCCGTAAGCTACGCGACGAAGCCAAGGCGTTGCTAAAACAGGGCATAGACCCCAATAAACAGAAGAAAGACGTATATCAGCAGAAGGTCAGTGAAAACGCCAATACGTTCGAGGCGGTGGCTCGTGAATGGTACGGCAAGCAAAACTGGGCACCCAAGCATAGCAAAAATATCCTAAGCCGCATGGAAAAGGACGTGTTCGGCGCTATCGGCTGGAAACCCATCGCCGAAGTGAATGTGCCCGACATCATGTCTATTCTAAGGCGCATTGAAGAACGCGGAGCGCCGGATGTCGCCAAGCGTATCAACCAGTATTGCAGCGCAGTGTTTGAACATGCCATCGTGCAAGGGTTGTGTGATATGAACCCTGCTCAGGGCCGCGCCAAGTATATTCAGGGCAATAAGGTGCAAAATCGCGCTCACCTTACTGAAAAGCAGTTGCCAGCCTTCCTGCAACGGCTCGAAGACCCCGATAATCATTCGCTGATGACGCTGGCAGTGAAGCTGCTTGTCCTGACTTTCGTGCGCCCTGGCGAATTGCGCGGTGCGGCATGGGAAGAAATCAACGAAAAAGAAAAGCTGTGGGTTATTCCGGCCTCACGCATGAAGATTGCGCGTGACCATATTGCTCCCCTATCCAAGCAAGCCCTGAAAACCATCACGCAGATTCGTGAGATAAGCGGTGATAGCACGTTACTGTTTCCTGGCCGCAAACGTGTTGTTCAACCAATTTCTGATGTTGCGCTTATCAAGGCCGTGAAGCACCTCACTAATGACAAAGCTACACCACATGGCTTCCGCCATACCGCCAGCACTATACTCAACGAGCAAGGCTTCAACCGTGACCACATTGAAATGCAGCTTGCCCACGTCGAACAATCCAAAGTGCGTGGTACATACAACAAGGCAATATATCTCGAAGACCGTAAGGTCATGATGCAAGCCTGGGCAAATTTTCTGGATAAAAAACGCAAGGAAGCAAACGAATAACCGGCCCCCCTACCCCCATGAAAATTTTGTGCTCATTCGCGGAGTGCCCACAAAAATAGAGGCGGGGGGCTAAAAAAGAGGTCACTATGGGCGATGATGTAGAAGTGTGGGAATATTGGAACAGCATTGATAGCTTCAAGCTGCATCAAGGCATGTCGTTGGTAAAGGGTTTCATACCGCCGCGGGATGTTGCAAGTTTGCCGTATGAAGAAAGGCATGACTGGCACCATTGCATTACCACAATGGCCGACTACGAAAAAGATTTTGACCGCTTACTACAGTCGCTACGCGCCGACCTTGAGTATGGCGCGGAATTTCGGGCGTTGACCAATATAGATGCTGCATATCACCAAATTCCTAAGCATGTTTTCATTACCCACTGGCGCAAGTGTGGGTATCAGGTTCACAAGAATCTCAAAGTACAAGGCCAAGGAAGACCTGAAAAAGTGGATAAAGATGAAGCATTGAAAATTGCCCAGGAATACGCTGCAAAGAACGCAGATTATTCCCTACTCCTTAAAGCGATTATGACAGAATATCATTGCGCCGAATCAACGGCCAGAAGTGCGGTTACCGAAAAGAGTTATGCTCAGATGAAAATGGATTATGAAAAACCAAAAAAATAAAAATAATGTAATTGCCAGTAAAACAATGAGAAAAGCCACTTTATAAAAAGTATTGAAACTTTTTCGAGCATCAGAAATCCGTAGCATGTGTCTGTGTTCAATCAGACGGAGGCAGACATGCAAACACTCGAAAAATCTGGCTATCTCAGGATAGACCAAATCCTCAAACTCATACCTATAGGAAAATCAACTTGGTGGGCTGGTGTAAAATCCGGTCGTTTCCCACCCGGATATAAGGCCGGGCCCAATACAACTATGTGGAAGGCCTCGGACATAGAGGCCTTGCTGACAAAATTTGAGAATGAGGGTCATGTCTAAATGGCCATTGCAAACAACGCGCTTTCCATACCAAATGCCAAAGAAGTAGCGAACTATACGGTAATGCCACCGCCTGGGTTGATGGGTGACATTGCGCGTTTCATCTATGATTCAGCACCGCGCCCAGTGGCGGAAGTCGCCCTGGTCGGCAGCATAGGATTGATGGCTGGGATATGCGGTCGCGCTTTCAACATCAGCAGCACTGGCCTCAATCTCTACTGTCTTATGCTTGCACAGACGGGTATCGGCAAAGAGGCCATCAGCAGCGGCATCAGTACACTGATAAAGGCCGTAGAGCCGATGGTGCCCGACGCTTGGCAATTTATCGGCCCTGCCGAAATTGCCTCAGGTCAGGGGTTACTGAAACAAGTCGCAGAGCGTCCATGCTTCGTCAGTATCATCGGTGAGTTCGGGCTGAAAATGCAGCAACTCGCAAATCCTCGTGCCAACAGTAGCGAAGTGATGCTGAAGAAGGTGTTACTCGACCTGTTCAATAAATCCGGCAAGAATAATATGCTCGGCAGCAGCGCACACGCGGATAAAACGAAGGATACAAAAGCAATTCGTGCACCGGCTATATCGCTTATTGGTGAAGCGACGCCAGGCTCGTTCTACACTGTGCTGG
>JAGVKI010000008.1 GCA_020050695.1 Alphaproteobacteria bacterium
AAAATTAGGGCTCCAATGCCACATCAATTCTTTCTGGTGCGTCTTGGGATTCTCGCGTTCATGCGATTTCCAATCCACTCGCTCATAGAGTTTGGTGATTTTTTCGCGCAGTTTTATTTCGGCGGGATCGTCAGAAGAAAAATACTCACGCGCGGTAAGCAACCCCATCATCAGAAACGATGTTTCTACAATATCAGCGCCATCATCTTTTTTACTGAACGGACGCGTCTTGCCCGTGCTTCCATCCATGAAATGCGGAAAAACGCCATGATAGTTGTCAGCCTTTTCCAGGAAACTGACAATCGTATCGATGCGCTTGCAGGTTTCTTCCCGCGTTAGCCACCCGCGCGATTGGCCTACAACCATGGCCATAACGCCAAAGCCCGTAGCCCCTGTAGTTACGACATCCTGATTATAGGCATCGAGGTTGTTGCTGCGTTCACGCGCCATGCCACTGACTGGATGACCAAACTCCCAGAAATATTTGAGGGTGTCCTGCTGCACCATATCAAGCAGTTCTTCATCAGAAAGTCGGCGCGGGTTAGCAGCCGTCAGCACTGACGGTGAAACAAGCGCCATCAACCCCGTCCCAATGGTGGATCGTAGCATATCTCTGCGTGTAAGTTTCGACGTATTCCCTGCTTCTGCCATTGTCTCTTTCCTTGTGCCGCTTACGCGACCTGGACTTTAAGGCACAGATATGACGTTAGGAGATATGGAGCCAGAGGTCAACCGGCATAAACAGAAGGAAAATCGGCTGGTTAACCAAATATATCCTTGAGGCGCTGCGTGAAACGTTCCTCATTGAGGTAGATATTAGGAATGTTTTGGTGAAACCATGGTTGTCGCAGTATTGCAGTATACGCGTCGTCGTTGCGATCCATTTCCATGATATGTTTTATCATTCGCTGAAATGTTTTTTGCTGCAAAATGGGGGGAATGATTCGCAGCCATGGCGATTCTTCCAACAGCGCTTTTTCATAATCATAATAATTAACGAAGCTTTGGGTATTGAAATCACGCATTACAAGCGGGTTTCCCCAGTAAACAGGAATGCAGCCTGCTTCCATCGCGTGAACGATTTTTTCGGTGGTGTAGCCCGGTGCATGTGAATTTTCAAATGTAATGGCAAATTTGTATGGCCGCATGAAATCCACCTTATTCCTGTAGCGTAGACTTATATGTGCCTGCCTCTCCAGCATTTCATTGGTAAAACGTGACTCGTGGGCTGACCCGGCTCCAATAGGCGGCATATTGTTTTTGCTTCTTCCCGGGGCATCAATATGTGCGTAGCGCGACAGCTGGTTGAAGAATGCATTACGTTTGGGAGCCCTTGAATTATAATAAATGAAATTGCAAAATTTTGTTTTTTGCTTTCTGGTTTCTTCTGCCCAGCCATCTGGCTTTACAAGCGTCTCTCCCGTGCGGGTATTGAAGTAATTAGGCAGGCGCATATGCCTCGGGTCGTTAATGTCCTCGTCATAACTAAAGGAAAAGTTCCAGTCGAAGTCTTCTGGCCTTGGCGGAACATTTTCTGCTGTAATAAAAATCTTGGTACAGGGATGGCTCGGCATTTGAGTACCAAAGCACGAAGAGATGAAATAATCCGCCTGCGTCGTAATCTCTACCTCGTACAGGCGTTGTAGCTGCTGATAGAAGAAGTAGTGCTCCGGCTTAAACCCATCCCAGAAATTGGCGAACTGTATCTTTATTTTCTTCATACCACCGCGTCGTACCCGGATAGCTGGTTCAATTGGCGATAAAGGTCGCGATGCTGTAGCGGTAGCGCATCAATAGCCTCTATATCCGCAATGTGTGTATTAATGCTTCTTTCTGGAAAGCTGAGGTCAATGGCCGCATTGCTTAATTGTGCAAGCCTATCGAGGGTTTCTGGCAGAAAAACCTGTTCATAGTGAATAAAATGCCACGAGGCGTCTTTATGAAGATGGCTTGTGATGTTGCTATACATAGCAAACCAGATATCAAGCGCTCTTTCATAGGACATGCTTATCCCCCTTCTCCATCCTGATAAATACGGGACAACTTTACATTCTTTTACAATACTGCGTGCCGTGGAAACAGGGTCGCGGTAAATGCAAAGGTATATGACGTTATCGAGATAGGGCTGCCATACCGGTAAGGTATAGGAAAAGCGTGGGTCTTTAAGGCAGAATGGCGTATGCTTTACTATCTGGCTGATAGCCTCCTTCGCATGCTCTGTTGGGGCAATATCCGTACCGGGTTTGATGCAGGCGAGCCAACGCTGGTTTTTTCCAGGCTGCTGTCGGTTAAACAGAGTTCGAGCGGGAATATAGGGCGCCAGCAGTTCCTCATTAATATCATTGATGTTGCGCGCTTCAAAAAAACCTTTGGGATTTGATAGGGCGCGCGGCTTATGCAACCTATCGCCCATGTAATAACCAGCCTTTGAAAAAAGGCCCGCAGTCATGCTTGTACCACTACGCCCAGAGCCTAATATGATAATATTTTTTTTTTGACTTTCCATCAGGCTGCCGTTTAAGTTGAAAAAGTTTCGGGACTTATAACATATCAGCGGTTTTTTTCTACAATTTATGATTATCCCTTCTGTGTATAGAATCTTTGCGTTTGCCGCATGATGGATGACTCTGCAAGCCCCATTGTTTCCGTGGTTGTATGCACCTATAACCGGAAAAAGATTCTTGATGACTGCCTAAACAGCCTTACCAGGCAGTCCTGCCCAGACTCTAAGTTTGAGGTACTGGTCGTTGACAATGGCTCTACGGATTATACCAATCTTTTAGTGCAGTCGAAATACCGGCAATTCCAGAATATCCACTATCTGCACGAACCTGTTATAGGTTTATCGCAAGCCCGCAATACGGGCTGGAGGCAAGCACGTGGCCAATACGTCGCCTTTATCGATGACGATGCACAGGCAGATATGGATTGGGTGGAATCTATTATCCATTGTTTTGAATCACTATCGCCCAGGCCGGGCGCCATAGGCGGTAAAACCGATGCCAAATGGGAAGAAGAACCACCTAAATGGCTTGCAGACTCGGTTGAACTGCAGCGTTCACTTTCCATACGTGATGGCGGTGATGTGGTAATGCGATGCATGCCGCAGGACATTTGGGGCGTTAATTGCGCCTATATGAAAAAGTTGCTGGAGGAAATGGGGGGCTTTGATACACGCCTCGGACGTGTCGGTAATGCGCTTTTTTCCAGTGAAGAAAAGCTGTTAAACCTTAAAATCGCTGCCGCAGGCTATCACCTCTATTACACGCCGCAAATGTGTGTTCAGCATTTCATTCCTAAATCGCGCCTCACACGCTGGTGGTTTATAAAACGCCAGTTTTTTTACGGAATGTCCGATACGTGCATGAGTAAGATTGGCCCGGTTAGCGCACTGCCACACCGACCAGGGAAACCCTTTATTCAGCGCATGATTCTGTGCTGGCCTTTTCCGTCACGTTACGCGATAAGCGCTGCTACCTTAGCTGGCAGGATTTATGGAAAATGGCGTTACCGTAAGGAAGGAACCTATATTACCTGATGCCTGAATGAGGTATTGGCAGAAATTCAGCTTGTAGTGAACGGGAAGTTGAGTAAATATATGTAAATCAACATTTAAAAATAATTGCCATTTCTTATGGGTATTAGGCATCGCCTGAAATGGCTGGATTATTCTGCAATGCGGCATGTGGATGTCGATTCCACGCAGGCCGCGCTGCTCAGGCAGCAGATTATCAAGCAAAAATCCTTTCTGCGGCGCATATACCTTGAATGGTATGAGATATTGCTGGCGGCCCTTCCCTCAGGCGAAGGCAAGGTTCTGGAAATTGGTGGCAGCACCGGCTTTTTAAAAGAGGTTATTCCGCAGGCCATTATTTCGGATGTTTTCTATCATCCCGGTGTGGAGATGGTGGCCAATGCATGCAAGTTACCTTTTGAAGATAATACGCTGCAGGCCATAGTGATGACCAATGTACTTCACCATATTTCCAGCCCTACGGAGTTTTTCAATGAAGCCAGCCGGTGTGTGCGCCCAGGCGGCGTAGTGGCTATGGTAGAGCCGTGGGTGAATATATGGGCATCGTTTATTTATAGCAATTTTCATCATGAACCATTTAATACCACGGCAGAAAAATGGCAGCCCGTTGCAGGAAAGGGGCTGATGACGACTGCAAATAACGCCCTGCCCTGGATTATTTTTAAACGTGACCGAAGCAAGTTTGAAGAGCAGTTCCCGCACTGGAAAATTCGCCGCATAGAACCGATAATGCCGCTTCGCTTTGTGCTGAGCGGCGGCGTATCCAGCCGCCAGCTTGTTCCAACGGGAAGCTTTGGAATGCTCAAGATCATGGAAAAAGCATTAAGCCGCTATGGACTGTTTGCCACCATTATATTGGAGCGCCGCTAACTATGCGCAGGATGCCCTGGAACCATAATGCATTTTCCAGCCTGATGCGGCATCCCAGTAGCATTATTATCCTTATTTTTATTGTATCGAGAATTGCGTATTTCTCATTCTTCCCCTTACGTTTTGAATCAGCTTCGATAAGTTACTTCCTGCAATATCTTGATCTACGCCTGTTAAGCAATGACCTGGTCACCAGCCTTTATTATCTGCACCAGCAGCCGCCATTATTTAATCTGGTTATTGGCATTATCCTGAAACTGTTCGACGGCCATTATCATATGCCGTTTAAAATAATGTATCTGGGAATCGGGCTGCTATTTGCCTTAACGCTTTTCCACCTGATGGTGAAGATGGCAATATCACAGCGTATTGCGATGGTTCTGACCATTATTTTTATGGTGTCTCCCACCACTATTCTATACGAAAACCACCTGCATTATGGCTATCCAACTGCGCTGCTGTTATGTGCCAGCGCATTTTATTTCTTTCGTTTTATAGAAACAGGACGCCTGCGCCACGGCATGTATTTCTTTAGCCTGCTGGCCTCACTAATCCTGATCCGCAGTATCTTCAGGCCGGAACTGCTGCTTCTGGCAGGCGCGGCATTATATTATGTGCGCAAGGACAGACGGGCCATAATGCTGCAGGCAATCGCCATCCCGCTCGTGATTGTCATGTGCTTTTGCATCAAGCAATACATGGTTTTTGGCACGCCCTATGCCAGCACCTCATTTCTGGGAATGAATTTAGCCAAACGCCTGCATGATGTAACCCCGCCGCAGATCAAAAAGGAATTACGTGAGTCGCGCGCCGTATCTCCCATGTATTTTATGTATCCGGTTGGCTACATCTCAAACTACCGCAAGTTCCTGCCCCCTATTCCGGTAACGGGTATTGCTGCACTGGATAATCAGAGAAAATCAGGCGGTGGGGCTATAAATTTTAATCATTTAGGATTCCTGTACCAGTCAGCCGTGTATATGCAGGATGTCAGGGCAGTGCTGCGCCTGCATCCTGAACTTTATTTTAAAAGCTTCCGGGCTGCCTCGACATTATATTTTGTTCCCGCCAGTGATGATAAGCACACACGTAACCATAACTTCAGCAGAAGTTTTGCCAAGCTTACATCCTACTATAACATGATTTTCCTGGGCAAGCTTCCCGGCATGAGAGTTGCGCTCGGCCTGGTGATAGCATTTCCGCTACTGCTGGCATTTGGTTATTTCAAGGCACTGTCGGTATACAGGCAGTGCAGAACAATGTCAGCCATTACCACGCAGCAAAAAGCGCAATGGGCTACCCTGTGCTATATGCTGTTCTTTATCTCATGGCTTACTGCCGTGACAGTATGTATCTCATGGGGCGAATATAACCGCTACCGCTTTGACTTCGATAGCTTCTATCTGGTACTGGTGGGATTGTTGCTCGCGTTTGTTAAGGATCGCCTG
>JAGVKI010000300.1 GCA_020050695.1 Alphaproteobacteria bacterium
CATACATCCGTTACATCCGAGATGATGATAGGGTTGCGCAGATCCGGCTTATCGGAGCCGTATTTGAGCATCGCTTCCTTGTAGGTGATGCGCGGGAATGGCGCAGGCGTTACCTGCTTATCGCCAAATTCCTTGAACACGCCCTCAAGCACCGGCTCGATGGCCGAGAATACATCTTCCTGGGTCACGAAGCTCATTTCAATATCGAGCTGGTAAAATTCGCCTGGGCTGCGGTCAGCGAGGCCATCTTCATCGCGGAAGCAAGGCGCGATCTGGAAATAACGGTCAAAGCCCGAGACCATCAGCAGCTGTTTGAACTGCTGAGGCGCCTGCGGCAATGCATAAAACTTGCCCGGGTGGATACGGCTTGGAACCAGGTAATCGCGCGCGCCTTCAGGTGATGACGCGGTCAGGATCGGCGTCTGGAATTCGTTGAAGCCCTGCTCAATCATGCGGCGGCGAAGCGATGCAATCACATGGCTGCGCAGCATGATGTTTTTATGCACATTCTCGCGGCGAAGATCGAGGAAGCGGTATTTCAGGCGGGTTTCTTCCGGCTGTTCGCGGTCAGAGTTTACCTGTAGTGGCAGCGGCTCCGCAGCCGATTCAAGATGGTAGCTTTCCACCTGCACTTCCACATCGCCCGTTGCCAGGTCCTTATTGACGGTCTCTGCCATACGCGCCACCACCTTACCGGTAATAGTCACCACGCTTTCAAGCTTCACTTCGGTGAGCGCCTGCAACTGGCCATTGCCTTCAGCGGCTACCAGCTGCGTAATGCCATAATGGTCGCGCAGGTCGATAAACAGCAAATTGCCGTGGTCGCGTTTGCGATGCACCCAGCCAGAGAGTTTTACAATCTGACCAACATTCGACAAGTTCAGCGCATTGCAGGTATGGGTACGATAAGCGTGCATAAATGTATTTCTTTTTACATAGGATGTTAATTCATGTGTATTGGCAGTGCTATATATAGGAATGGCTATCTTTTGCCAAGGATTTACGCCAATGAAAGACCAGATTATCAGCCTGCAGGTGATTCCCAAAGCCTCTAAAAACGAGGTGATCGGCTGGACCTGCGGCGCAGACGGGCGCAAATCCCTTAAAATCAAGGTTTGCGCGCCTCCGAAAGACGGAAAAGCCAATAAGGCGGTGCTGGAATTGCTCGCTGGCCACTGGGGCTGTGCCAGGCGCGATCTGGAACTGGTTTCAGGCGCGACAGCACGACACAAGCTATTGAAAATAAACAATACAAGCCTACACCGCACGCTACTGGCCGACCTGTCATAAAATTGTCATTGGAATGGCCGGGGCAGCTGGGTTAGAGTTCCAGGATGCTAAAGGGTGCTGCTGCGCCCACTTAACTCGTAGAACTTTGCAGGACAGATACCATGGTTGAGACCCTAACTCCCCCTACCGCAAACACTCCTAAATATCAGGCCGATCCACGCTTACTCGAAGCGCGCATGAAACTTGCGCACCATCTTGGCCTACCGCCGGATAACGTCACCATCACCATTGGACCTAAAGATAAAAGCGCTGGCAGCCTGGATTTGGGCTCCTCCACCCCGGATGCGCCCACCGAAGAAGTGCATATCACCATACATAAGCAAGGCCTGGACATTGAGCCAGACCGCCTGCGCGAAGAACTACGCACCGCGCTGGCACAGGTAAAGCCAATTGCCGACGTCGCCCAGATGGTGCCGGAAGTAAAGCTGGCTACCAAACTGGCCACTGACCTCAAAGAAGCCACCAAAGGTACCAAATTTAACCAGAAATTGCTGGAATGGCCGGGCTTCAACCCGGAAATGCACAAACATGGCGTTACCGTCAATGACTATGCCATAGAAGACGTGCGCAGCAAACCTTACGGTATCGAGCTTAACCTGCGTTTCCCCTCGGAAAACCGAGGCGACCAGGCCGATACCATGCAGAAATTCTCGGAAGTGACCAAAGGCCGCATCGAAGCGATACGCGAAATACTGGTAGAGCGCGTAGTGAAATACGACCGGGAAAACCTGACCAAGCGCGGCCTTAACGCTGAAGAAATCTCGCACGTAACCGAAGCGGCTAAAGCTGAAGGCAAGAACGAAGAGCAGATCAAAGAGGCGCTGGCCGCCAAGCTGGAAGCCAATATCAAAGCCTCGGAAGCGCAGGTGCGCGAACAGTTTACCAAGCTGCAATTTAACGTCAGCACCCATAACAGCCGCATCACGGTTTCGATTCGCTCGCCTGAACAGGCCGCCGCTTATACGGAAGCAGAAAAATCAGATCGCGGTTTCCGTGACCCTGAAAATGCTGACGCACTGCGCAACAGCAACCCGCTGACCTCGCTGACGGTGGGGCTTACCCGCGATTCCACTCCGGCAACCGACACCACCCCGGAAATTTCACCGCAGCTGCACAAAGCCTTAGCGCGCTCAATTCTTTTCGATAAGAACAAGAACCCGATTCCGGATTTTGAGCAAATTGCAGGCCGCAAGGATATACAGATCGCTATCGCCAAGGAAATGATGCGCGTGCTGCCGGAGCACCCGGAACGCGAAGCACAATTCCGTGCTATGCTTTCTTCCAATATTTTTAAACAGCACGAACTGTGGCATGGCAGCAGCATCGGGCAGGCCGATACGGCAAAGCCATATCCTAGATTTGAAAAGGTAGTAGGCGAAAACGATACGGTTGACCTGACGCTTACCGTACGCAGGGATGCTGATCCAGCAAAGAACCAGCTAAAGCATTTGATCGAAGGCCTTGCAAATCATACTACGCCAAGCGTTGCGCCAGCACCTGTTGCCGTGGCACCCACACCAGCCGCTGAGCAGCCAAAGGCAGAAACGCCTGCTGTAGCTGCTGCGCCAGCACCCGTTGCCGTACAGCAGCCACAACCGCAAGCGCCTGCTGAAGCACCTGCCGCGCCTGCCAACGTGTACCAGAATATCGCCCGTGACATCATGAACTTACAAGCGCAGCGCCAGCCGCAGCCTGGCCAGAACTGGGTAGATCGCAGCAAACCTGCAACTGACCAAAGCCAAAGCTGGGGCGACAATGTGCGCCAGCAGAAGGAAAATGGCCAGGGCCCATCTATCGAAGGAAGATAGCAAACACCTGTAATATAACACAAAAAAATGGCTCCAATAATATTGGGGCCATTTTTGTTTATAGATTGCAAAGAGCCCCTCGCCCCGCTAGGTTGTCGCTTTAATAGCTATTTGTTGGATTGCATAAGGTCTATGCGCCTAATTACAGAACAAGACGACCTTGTCGCCTTTTGCGCGAGCGTGGCAGACGGGCATTACATTACGGTGGATACGGAATTCCTCCGCGATAAAACCTATTTCCCCAAACTGTGCCTGCTACAGATTGCCAGCACCGAGCATGCTGCGGTCATCGACCCGCTATCGCCGCATATCAAGCTTGATCCCGTCTTCAGGCTTATGCAGAAGACCAAGCTGACCAAAGTATTCCATGCTGCCCGCCAGGATATTGAAATCTTCCACCTGCTTTCGGGAAAAATCCCTACGCCGATTTTTGATACGCAGGTGGCTGCCGCCGTGTGCGGTTATGGCGAATCGGTCGGCTATGAAACGCTGGTCAACCAGATCGTTGGCACCGAGATTGATAA
>JAGVKI010000292.1 GCA_020050695.1 Alphaproteobacteria bacterium
GCAAGCAGATCATCATGACCGTTGGGCCTAAATAATAGGCTTTACGTCAGCGGGGTATGTAATAACTCCGGACGCTTGCGTATAAAATCCTGGTAGCTTGCTGCAAACCCTTCGCTGATCGCATTTTCCAGCGCTGTTTCTATTGCATCGTTACGAGCAAGATACGCTTGCAGTATGGCTTTTGCCTGCGCATTTTCAGCGCAGACCTCACCCTGCCCAATCAGCCGGCGGATCACCTGCGTCGCATGCTTAAAGCGCTCCGGGGCCTGCGGTGAATTACACAATGACCCTTCACGGTGGTAATAGCGATATAGGGGCTGCGGATTGTAATATACCCTGCTAAGCCTTGCCGCACATTCGGCTACAAACACGGCATCTTCCAGCAGGGGTACCTGCTCATTCCATCCAAATTCTATCTTTTCACGGTTATACACTATGCTGGCATAGGTATGTACGCTTGCGGAGTATATGTCATTTAAGGCCAATAATCCCTTGGGGTATATTTTACCGCAATTAGACATTTCATCGCCGGTAGCATCATCGATAAACGTAATTTGAGACAGCACCGCCCCGTGCTCAAGGGCGAGCGCTGCGTTCTCCTCAATATAAGCAGGTGCGAGCGTATCATCCGCATCGAGCGGTACGATAACCCGTCCCTTAGAGGCCTTTAGCGCCGTATTGCGGGCATGCGGCAGGCCAGTAGCTATACCCCCCGTCGATACACAGCGTATTATGCTGTCACTAATACCATGACTCGCCAGCACCGCGATGTAGTCCTGCCCATCGTCGGAGGCAATCACAATTTCATCGGCTTTTTTTGACTGGGAAAGAGCGCTCCTTACCGACCTGGCAATAAAGTTTTGAACATTAAATGCAGGTATAAGAATGGATATGCTCATATACCCCGCTCCCTATTTTGCGGCGCTATGCTTTACGAAATCATCCATCGTCCAGCTTGCTTCTACGCCCACTACCTCGGCCTCTTTAAAAATATCAGGCTTTGCAATGCTGACACGTGCCGTATCCACGCGGTTATCTACCGTAAACACATGCTTTAGCATTTCAATAGCCAGCGTTTCTAAAAGCTGCACATGGGCCCGCTGCGGCCATTCTTTTACCGCCAGCTGGTGCACATGGTCATAATTAAAGCAATCGCTGATCACTTCAGGGGGGGCTTTATATACCCCCTGCACTTCTACGTTCACCAAAATACGCTGCGGCTTCTGCTCATGGTCATGGATACCAATTTTCACAGTAGTTTCCATATTTTTGACAAACACGCGCCAGCGCATATCAGAGCACATGCTTACCGCCATCAACAAAAATAACCTGTCCGGTAATATGCTGTTGCTGCATCAGCCAATATACCGCTTCTGCCACTTCCAATACCCCCGGGTGGCTATGCAGCGGAATGATCGCTTCCATTTTTTCCTCATAGGAGGTGTCATTTTCAATTGAAGGCAAAATACAGCCCGGGCACACCGCATTGACGCGTACATCAGGGCCAAGCGCCCGCGCTGCCATCTGCGTAAAATCGCCAAGGGATTTTTTAGACAGTAAATAAGCAAAATGGCTGATGTTATTTTGCACTATATCGCTATCGAGAATATTGACGACACTTCCCTTGAAATACCTTGCAAACTGCTGACTGAGGAAAAATGGCGCTTTGAGATTTACCGTCATCTGCCGGTCAAACAACGCTTCATCGGTTACCATTAATTCGCCGCGCTCAAACACGGAGGCATTATTTATAAGCCCAACGCAGCCCGGCATGGCTTTGTGCACCTTTTCCAGCAATGGTGCTATGCCGCCAATATCACAAAGGTCATGCCCGAACAGCTGGCATGATACCCCAAGGGCGTTTATTTCTTTTTGCAATGCCTGCGCAGCGTCTGCTGAACTGTTGTAATGCAGGGCAATGTCATAGCCTTTTTGCGCAAAATAATGCGAAAGGCCATGGCCGATGCGTTTGGCCCCGCCTGTGATAAGAACACCGGGGCGCATGCTCAGGAAGCCTTCTGGTTCAAGAAGCGGCTGCCGGGTTTTATACCCGGTATAGCCTTCAGTTCGTCGGGAAGCGCGTCTGGCTTATAGGTGGGAATATCCAGCTTCATCAGCGAAACAAGCGGCAATGTCAGCGTCACGTCATTTTTTGCGCGGCGGTCAATCAGGCTGGCAACAGCCACAGCCTTTGCCCCATACTGCTCAACACATGCAACCGCTTCCATCGAGGATTTACCGGTCGTCACCACATCTTCTACGATCAGTACGCGTGCGCCCTGCTCCAGGTCAAAGCCGCGGCGCAGCACGAATGAGCCATCCACGCGCTCGCAGAACATAGTCGACAGCTTCATCTGGCGGCCCATTTCATAGCCAACCACCACACCGCCCATGGCAGGCGCTACAATGGCATCAATTTTGAATTCTTTTTGCTCAAGCACTTTGCGTGCAAGTTCTGCGCACAGGCGCTCACCGCGCGCGGCATCCATCATCACACGTGCGCATTGCAGATAGGTTGGGCTATGCAGGCCAGATGACAGAATAAAATGACCGCTGAGGATAGCGCCCGCATCTTTAAATTCTTTTAAAATATCTGCCTGCTGCATCTGCTACTCCAGGGGAAGGTTATCAATCAAACGTGTTTTACCAAGCCATGCCGCAACCAGCACTCTGGCAGGCACAGCAAA
>JAGVKI010000173.1 GCA_020050695.1 Alphaproteobacteria bacterium
TCCTGCATTACAATAGAGTAGTCATTGGGCAGCAGGTCGAACAGTTCACGCAAATTATCGCGCATGGGTACCAGCACCAGCCAGGGAAAGCGGCTGTCATTCATTAGCAGTACGCGGCACAGTGACAGGTCGCACACATGCGCGCTGTCTTTTTCCAACTGGGGATGTAATGCGAAAGTCAAGGTAGCTTATCCGAATACGCGTTTGAAAATCGTGTCGACATGCTTGGTATGATAGCCAAGGTCGAACAGTTCCTTGATGGCGGCAGGCTTCAGGTGGGCGGTCACTTCGCCGTCGGCGGTCAGTTCTTCGAGGAAGTCTTTGCCCTGTTCCCATACCTTCATGGCGTTGCGCTGCACGAGGCGGTAGGAGTCTTCGCGCGATACGCCAGCTTGTGTCAGTGCCAGCAATACGCGCTGGGAAAACACAAGGCCGGTCAGTTTGTTGAGGTTTTGTTCCATGCGCTCAGGGTAGATAATCAGCTTATCGACAATACCGGTCAGGCGGTTCAGTGCGAAATCGAGCGTAACGGTAGCATCTGGCGCAATCATACGCTCTACCGACGAGTGCGAAATATCACGCTCATGCCACAGCGCTACGTTTTCCATGGCAGGAATCACATAACCGCGCACGAGGCGTGCAAGACCGGTGACGTTTTCAGAAAGCACCGGGTTGCGCTTATGCGGCATGGCCGAACTGCCCTTCTGGCCAGGGGAGAAGAACTCTTCGGCTTCCAGTACTTCGGTGCGCTGAAGGTGGCGGATTTCAGTGGCCAGGCGTTCGCATGAACTGGCGATAACGCCAAGCGTTGCAAAATACATGGCGTGGCGGTCACGTGGGATCACCTGCGTAGAGACAGGCTCTACAGCCAGGCCCATTTTCTTTGCCACATATTCTTCTACAAACGGGTCGATATTGGCAAAGGTGCCCACAGCGCCGGAGATAGCGCAGGTGGCGATTTCCTTGCGTGCTGCCAGCAGGCGCGAGCGGCAGCGGTCGAACTCGGCGTAGTAGGTCGCCAGCTTCAGGCCAAAGGTCACCGGCTCAGCGTGAATACCGTGGCTGCGGCCCATGGTTGGCACGTTCTTGGTTTCCATGGCACGTGTTTTAAGGGCGGCAAGCAGTCCGTCCATGTCTTTGAGCAAGATGTCGGTTGCGCGGGTCAGCTGCACGGCAAGGCAGGTATCGAGCACGTCGGAACTGGTCATGCCCTGATGCAGGAAGCGGGCGTCCGGGCCAACATATTCGGCAACGTTGGTAAGGAATGCGATCACATCATGCTTGGTGGTGCGTTCGATTTCGTCGATACGCGCCACGTCGAAATTGCCTTTTTCCCAAATGGTCTTGGCAGCGCTTTCAGGAATCACGCCGAGCTTTGCTAAGGCGTCGCAGGCATGGGCTTCCAGTTCAAACCATATGCGGTATTTGGATTCATCGGTCCAGATGGCAACCATGTCGGGACGGGAATAACGCGGTATCATTGTAAAGCCTCTAATCAATGTGTTTATGTAGTCTGGCGCCTTTTTAATAGGCAACGGGCACCGGGTCAAGCGCGCGCCATAAATACCAGGTGGCAACGGTGCGAAACGGGCGCCATTGCTCGCCCAGAGCGCGAACTTCTGTCAGCGGCATCGCTTGTCCGTTGTTGTAATGCTTAAAAACGCCCTTATGCATGCCAATATCGGCCATGGGAAACACGTCTGGCCTGCCCAAATGGAAAATCAGCAGCATTTCCACCGTCCAGCGGCCAATGCCATGGATAGCGCTCAGTTCCTTGATAATCTCCTCATCGCTCATGTTCGGCCATGCCTTGATGGTCTTTTTATGCTCAATGAAATGATTGGAAAGCGCATGCATGTAAAGCACCTTGCGTTCCGATAATCCGCAGCTGCGAAGCTGCTGCGCAGGCATATTGCCGATAATCTCAGGTTTGATTTTTTCTGCCGCTGTAACCAGCCTGTTCCATACGCTATCGGCGGCTTTGACGGAAATCTGCTGCCCTGTGATCGAGCGCGCAAGGGTGTAAAACGGATCGGGGCGCAGGGTCATGATTTCGCCCGCGTAAGAGGCGATAAGTTTTTTCATCACCTTATCGCGTTTCGAGAGCGCAGCCTTGGCTTCATCCCAATAGATAGGGCTGTTCATAGATAATACCTCTTACTCGTCATACCGGCGTAGGCCGGTATCCATTTGATGCGATGGACTCCGGCCTTCGCCGGAGTGACGTATATAAATTATTGACGTAATTGGCCGCCAAAGCCTTTGCCTGCGGCGGCAACGATGGCAGTGCTTACCGTGGTGATGTCGGTTTCCGAAAGTGTGCGGTCAAACGCTTGCAGGGTTACTTTCACCGCTACGGATTTTTTGCCAGCATCCACCCCTTTGCCCGAATACACGTCAAAAATACGCACATCAGTGATCAGCTGTTTTTCAGCCTTATGGATTGCCGCGATCATTTCGGCAGCGCTGGTTTTGTCATCCACGATAAAGGCAAAGTCACGCTCTACAGCCTGGAAATCCGAAGCTTTCAGGGGAGGACGGTTTTTAGATTTTGTACGCGCTGCCGGAATGCTATCTAGGAAAATTTCAAAGCCGACGACTGCGGTTTCAATATCAAACGCAGTCAGTACCGCCGGGTGCAGTTCGCCAAAATAACCGATGATAATTTTACCGCCAAGCGTCAGCGCGCCGCTGCGGCCAGGGTGATACCATGTGGGGGTATTGGTGGTGATGTCAGCTTTATTCAGGCCGAGCGCTTGCAGGATAGCCAGTGCATCGGCTTTTGCGTCAAATGCATCGACGCTGCGCAGCGTCTGTGTGAACAGGCTGCCTTCATAATCCTGGCGGATATGCTGGCCAGTGCGAAGTCCGCAGGTAACCATCTTCTGGCCGTCTGGCGTGATGCCTTCAAATTGCAGGCCGACTTCAAACAGGTTTACGTCCTTAAAGCCGCGGAAGGCATTTTTCTTTGCTGCCTCGAGCAGGTTCGGAAGCAGGCTGGGGCGCATGGTATCAAGATCGGCAGAAATTGGGTTTACCAGCTTCAGCTTTTCATTGCCGCCGCCAAACATTTTAGAATGTGCTTCCGGCAGGAACGACCAGGTGACCGCTTCGCTGAAACCGCGTGATGCCAGGGTGCGTTTGGACAGATGCACGCGCTTTTGCGCAAGGTTCAGCGCAGGTTTGCTGATATGGGCAAGCTTGGGCAGGGGCGTAGTCGGGATATGGTCATAGCCGTTGATGCGCAGGGCTTCTTCTACAATATCAGCTTCGCCTTCCACATCTGCGCGCCATGATGGCGGCACCACTTTCCAGCTGTCGCCGGATTTGGTGACAGTAAACCCAAGCGTGGTGAGGATGGATTCGATCTTATCAGCGGCAATTGAAACACCGCCGAGGGTTTCCACACGCTTTGGTGTGAAGGTGATGTCGCGCTTGGTATCTGGGGCTTTTCCTGCAACTACTGGCTTGCTTGCCTGGCCGCCGCATAGGGAAGTGATCAGGTGTATGGCTTGTTTTGCGCCTTCTTCAACAAAGGCCGGGTCAACCGCGCGTTCAAAGCGGTAGCGTGCATCCGAATCAATCGAAAGCTGGCGGCCATTATAGGCCACATGGGTGGGTGTAAAGAGCGCGACTTCTAAGAATACGTCCGTGGTATCTGGGGTGCAGCCGGTAGGTTCGCCGCCAATAATACCGCCAAGCGCCTGCGGGCCTGCGTCGTCGGCAATTACGCACATGCCAGCGCCGAGGATATAATCTTTGCCGTTAAGCGCCTTCAGTGCTTCGCCAGCCTTGGCAGGGCGCACATTCAGGCTGCCTTTTAGCTTCGCTGCGTCATACACATGCAGCGGGCGGCCAAGGTCGAAGGTGATGTAGTTGGTGATGTCCACCAGCGTGGAAATCGATTTCTGGCCTATGGCATCCAGGCGCTGTTTCATCCAGTCAGGGCTGGCGCCATTCTTTACGCCTTTGATATAGACACCCATGAACTGCTGGCAATGCTCGGATGAAATGGAAACATTCACCGCAGAATCAAAACTGCCTGCAAAATTAGCGTCTTTAAGTGGCTTCAATTTGCCAAGGCCTGCGGCAGCAAGGTCGCGCGCAACACCCCGAACACCAAGACAATCCGCCCGGTTAGGGGTAATGGCAATTTCAATTACCGGGTCGTTTGCACCCAAAATACTAATAGGATGGGCATCAATCGCCGGGCTGCCGATTTTGGGTTCACCCCCAGAGTTAGATGTAAGTTCTACAATGCCTGCGCCTGAATTGTAATTTTGGCCGGGTAGTGCCAGTTCTTCCAGCGAGCAGAGCATGCCGTTGCTTTCCACGCCGCGTATTTTGGTTTTCTTGATCACCATGCCGTTGCCAGGAATATGCGCGCCTTCCTGCGCCAGCACTACATAAATACCCGCGCGGGCATTGGCTGCGCCGCAAACGATCTGGAGGATGCCGTTATTACTTTCGACTTTGCATACGCGAAGTTTATCGGCTTCAGGGTGTTTTTCCGCCTCTAGAATTTTAGCCACGGTAAAGGGCGCAAGATCTTTTGCGCGGTCGGCAATGGATTCCACTTCAAGGCCAATGGCGGTCAGCGTCTTGCTGATGTCATCGAGCGAAGCATTGGTATCTAAATGTTCTTTAAGCCA
>JAGVKI010000178.1 GCA_020050695.1 Alphaproteobacteria bacterium
AAGACGAAGAGCGCGTGGAAAAGGAAGAAATTGCCATTCTCGCAGACCTGGAAAAGATGGGTAAAAAACAGGAAGCCTCTAACTATCAGCGTGTTTTATTGGCCACGAGTGAATTAATTGAAAATGTAACTCCAGGCGATGATAAGTTGATCACCGAGGAACTGGTCGATAGCCGTTTGCGTAAAGCAGAAATAAGTGCTTCGGCAGAGGCCATTGCCAAGGAACGCGGTGAAAAAATTCCTATTCCAAATAATGTATATGCACTGAGTTTTTTAATCGATGATTCTAAGCCGCTGCAGAAGATTTACCGTGATTATTTAAAAGGCGTGATTGCAGAAGAGAAAGCGAAAGTCGCAAGTAAATATCCTGCATTCGATAACGAGCATCCATCTGATCATGGTGGCTCTAAAACGCATTTTCAGGATAAGGCTCATGCTGCTCATGGTAGCAAGGAAACGCATCACGGCGTAGCTGTCTGACTAGCCTTTCAGTACGGCAGCAACACTGTCAGTCAGTTGCTTCAGATGTTCGGGTGTAATGGAAAGCGACGGCATCAGGTAGACGATGTCTTTAAACGGGCGCACCCACACGCCGCATTCAATAAATTTTTCCCGCAATGCGTATTTATCGAAATGCTCCGGATCCATCTGCACTGCGCCGATAGCGCCTTTGACGCGCACATCCGTCACGTGCGGCATATCACTACAGGCCTCTAGCGTTTCGCTTAAATGGCGTTCAATAGCTTCCACCTGCTGGGCTACCGGCTCGCGTTCAAACAGATCCAGCGATGCGTTGGCCGCCGCGCAGGCCAGCGGGTTAGCCATGAAGGTGGGGCCGTGCATAAAAGCAAAATCAGGATTATCGCTGAGGAACGCGTTAAATATTTCGTCCTGCACCAGCGTTGCGCCCAGTGTAATGGTGCCCCCGGTCAGTGCCTTGCCAAGGCACATAATATCGGGGGTAATGCCCGCTTCGCTGCACGCAAACATGCTGCCGGTACGGTAAAAGCCGGTGGCGATTTCGTCGGCGATAAACAGCATGTCGTATTTTTTGGCAATGCGGTGGATTTCCGCCAGCACGTCCACAGAATGAAAGCGCATGCCGCCTGCGCCCTGCACTAGCGGTTCGATAATGATGCCAGCGATATTCCCTTGCTCGGCTGCAAGCAGGCTGTCGAACTCGGCAAAGGCATATTCGTCCGCTGGGATGTCGACCACATATTGTTTGATCACTGCGCTGCGGAATGCCTTGTGCAGCGAGTGCTCCGGGTCGGATACCGACATGGCCCCAAGCGTATCGCCGTGATAGCCGTCATTGAAGCATATAAAGCGGTCTTTGTGTGGCTTTGCGCGATTGCGCCAGTATTGCAGCGCAATTTTAAGCGCTACTTCCACGGCAACTGAGCCGGAGTCGGAGAAGAACACGCGGTTTAGCCCCTCGGGGGTAATGCTGCTCAGGCGCGTAGCTAATGTCAGTGCCGGTTCATGCACCAGCCCGCCGAACATGATATGCGGCATGGTGTGCAACTGGCGCTCGACGCTTTCTAAAATATGCGGGTGATTATAGCCGTGGCAGCAGCTCCACCAGGACGCGATGCCATCAGTCAGCACGCGGCCATCAGCCAGATGAATATCAGTGCCGCGCGTGGAGACCACAGCAAGCGGTGCAGGTGCGGTTTGCATCTGTGTGTAAGGCAGCCAGATATGTTTGCTGCCGTTAGTATACCATTCAGGAAGCGACATTTAAGCAGCGGCTGCGCAGTCTTTTTTCTCTACCTGCAAAGTCAGCGGACTGATGCCAAGCTTGCTAAACAGTGCCATGTCCTTATCCGCTTCCGGGTTAGGCGTGGTCAGCAGTTTTTCGCCGTAAAAAATGGAATTGGCGCCTGCAAAGAAGCACATGGCCTGCATCTGCTCGTTCATGGCTTCGCGGCCAGCCGACAAACGCACGAAGGATTTAGGCAGCATGATGCGCGCAACCGCAATGGTGCGCACAAAATCAAACGGATCGAGTTCATTGGTGCCCTTAAGCGGTGTGCCGTCGACCTGCACCAGCAGGTTGATGGGAACGCTTTCCGGGTGGCTTGGCATATTGGCAAGCGTGCGCAGCATTTCCGCGCGGTCATGTTCTTCTTCGCCCATGCCGACAATACCGCCGCAGCACACATTGATACCTGCCGTGCGTACGCGCTCGAGCGTATCTAAACGGTCCTGGTAGGTGCGGGTGGTGATGATCTTGTCGTAATATTCCTCGGAGGTGTCGAGGTTGTGGTTATAATAATCCAGCCCGCAGGATTTAAGGCGTGCAGCCTGTGTGTCGGTCAGCATGCCAAGGGTAGCGCAGGCTTCTAAGCCGAGCGACTTAACCCCTTCGATAAGTTCGGCAATTTTATCTATATCGCGGTCTTTAGGTTCCCTCCAGGCCGCGCCCATGCAAAAGCGCGAGGCGCCAGCGGCCTTGGCTTTGGCGGCCTCAGCCATCACTTCTTCCTTGTCCATCAGCTTTTGTGCCTTGACGCCGGTCGAAAATTTGGCACTCTGCGGGCAATAAGCGCAATCTTCCGCGCAGCCGCCGGTTTTGATCGAAAGCAGTGTGCTGATCTGCACCTGGTTAGGATCGAAATGCTGGCGATGAATGCTCTGCGCTTTAAACAACAGATCGTTGAACGGCAGGGCAAACAGGGCAAGCACTTCATCGGCTTGCCAGTTATGACGGATGGTTGCGTTGGTATCCATAAGGGCCATATCCTGATATGGTTAATATTATATAGGCTTTTAGCGCACGACATCAGAAAATGCCAGCATTAGACGACGTATTGAAGCAAAAATTACAGCTTCTTGAAGCAAAGCACCTGCGGCGCAGCCTGAAAGACACAGCGCGCGGGCAGGGAATCTATGTGCTGCGCGGCGATAAGGAGTTGATTTCCTTCAGTTGTAACGATTATTTGGGGCTTTCACACCATCCAGAAGTAATTGCCGCCGGCATTGAGGCTTTAGCTGAATTTGGAGCAGGGGCAGGGGCCTCGCGCCTGGTGACCGGCAACAACACGCATTATGAAGAACTCGAAAATACGCTGGCCGAATATAAAGGCACGCAGGCCGCCTGCGTATTCGGTAGCGGCTATCTTGCGAATTTAGGCACCATTCCGGCGCTGGTGGGTAAGGGCGATTTGATCCTGGCCGATAAATTCATCCATGCCTGCATGATTGATGCAGCGAAATTATCCGGCGCAACGGTCATGCGCTTTGCCCATAACAATCTCGATCATTGCCGCATGCTGCTGGAAGCAAACCGCGCTGACCACCATCACTGCATTATCATGACCGAAACCATCTTCAGTATGGATGGTGACCGCGCGCCGATTGAAGCGCTCAATAGCCTTGCCAAGGCATCCGATAGCTGGCTGATGACCGACGATGCGCACGGCCTTGGCGTTATACCACGACATATATCATCCGCCGATATTCAGATGGGTACCTTGTCGAAAGCGGCAGGGGTATATGGGGGGTATGTGTGCGGCTCTGCTACGCTGGTCGATTTTCTTAAAACTGCTGCGCGCAGTCTCGTGTTTTCAACTGCCTTGCCGCCATCAGTACTTGCCTCGGCCTGCGCGGCCATGAATA
>JAGVKI010000247.1 GCA_020050695.1 Alphaproteobacteria bacterium
AGCGCGATACGCAGATAGGCAAACTCAAAACCCTGCAGCAGCGCATTGCGGAATCGAATGAAGAAATTGTCGGCCTGCGTGCGCAGATCCAAAGCGCGCAGGGTCAGCTTGCCTATGTGAATGAAGAAATTGAAACGGTGAAAACCCTGCTTGCTGACGGTCTTGCCACGCGCCCCCGCTTGCTTGCACTGCAAAGGCAGGGTGAAGAACTCAAAGGCAGCCGCGGCCAAAACATGGCCATGATCGCCAAGGTGCAGCAGAGCATCACGGAAACGCAAATGCAGATCATCAACCAGCAGAATGAGTTTGCAACGCAGATTGCGGAAGAAATGAAAGATGTCAGTTCCAAGATCAATGATGGCAGGGAAAAGCTGAGCGCGGTCGCCGACGTGATGGACCGCACCATTGTGACAGCCCCGTCGGAAGGTATTGTGACGGGTCTTAAATACCATACGACAGGCGGGGTAGTGGAGCCCGGTTCACCGATTCTCGATATCGTGCCGCAGAACGAACAGCTGGTGCTGGAAGTAAAAATACAGCCTACCGATATTGACGTGGTAAAGCCCGGCCTGGAATCACGCGTGATATTCCCGGCATATAAGGCGCGCCGCATGCCGCTGCTTATGGGCAAAGTGACGCAGGTATCTGCCGATGCCTTTACCGAGCAGCAGGGCCTTACCACCGAGTCCTATTATACGGCGCGTGTGCAGGTGGATGCCAAGCAGCTTGAGGAAATGCAAACGCCTATCAACATGTATCCCGGCATGCCAGCGGACGTATATATCACCACCGGCTCACGCTCTTTCATCGCCTATCTCTTTGCCCCTGTCACTGACAGTATGGACAAAGCCTTCAAGGAGGAATAGGCGATGCGTTACCTGGTATGGATAGTCATGATTTTCATCAGCACCATGATTATTGCTGATAGCGCCTATGCATGCTCGTGCGATAGCCTTGTCTCTGCCGAGAAAAAAATAGAAAACGCCGCCATTATTTTTACCGGTAAGGTCAAATCCATCCAAACCTATAATCCCGATTCGCCCGTTATTGATACGCGCTATAGCAACCAGCATATCGTCAGCATTGAATTTGAAATGCTCGAGCAGTGGAAAGGCCCCGAGCCAAGGAAGCTGCTGTTGGTGACCAATGCCGACCCAGTGGCCTGCGGGGAGAGTTTCTCGATAGGAAAAACCTATTTAGTAATGGCCGGCCCTCCTGAAGAAGACCGGGTGTTCATTACCCAGTGCACCGGTTCCGGCCTGGTTTCACTGCGCGGCGATGAACTCGCCATTTTGCAGGGCGCAAAGCCTTAAAATCCATCCATAACAGCGGCTAAACCTACTTGCTCTGCGGCAAGGCCTTGTTTTTCAATATATAAAAATAGGTGCTTTAGTTTCTGGACAATCGCCAATGCATCTTTTATAACCCTAGTCCTTCCGCACGCCTTTGTGCCATATAGTTTTTATCTATATATGCCCGGATAGCTCAGTTGGTAGAGCAAGGGATTGAAAATCCCTGTGTCGCTGGTTCGATTCCGGCTCCGGGCACCACTTTCTCAAAACAGATACATGATTTAAAAAACGTCACAGCAAGCCATAGCCCTATTGGCTAAAAGCGTTTTGGCTCAATTGCTGTGGAGGAAGTGGTGACCCCTACGATACCGAACCAGAACTTTTAGGACGTCTGGCTAGACTTCGTTCTAATCGACAACATCGCCGGCAAGTTATAGAGTTGCGAGTATATTTACGAGGTATGATATGACTCAAGTGTGCAGGCTATGCGACAAAGAAAAGAAGTTGATAAAGGCTCACATCATTCCTGATTGGGCACATCGAACCCTAAAGCAAGATAACCACCTAATATACTTATCTACCGGTGCAAAAGAGAGAAAAATACAATCTGGCTATTGGGATAACTCCATACTTTGCAGAGAATGTGATGGCGATGTAATTGGCCAATACGACACATATGCAAAAAAATTTTTTGATAGAGATTTTTCAAAAGAAATTGTGAGGGGCACAGCATCCTCTGGTGAGGATGTAGCATATATTCATTTAAAAGATTTTGATTATACCAAATTAAAATTATTCCTTGTGTCTGTTTTATGGCGCGCTTCTATAAGTAATTTGCCACAGTTTGCGGCGACAAATTTGGGGAAATATGAAGATATTGCCAAGCAAATGATTCTGGAAGGCAAAATAATAAATGAAAAAAATTTCCAAATTGTTTTGGCTTATTGTGAGCCTCCAGAAGCGGGAAAGGCCTTTGAGAAAGCAATCTTGTCGCCAGGCAAACATAAGTTTGATCACGCTATCTGTCACTCTTTTATGATGGCAGGATTTGATGCCATTATAAAGGTTAGCGATGCACCATCCTCATTACATATAGAGGGATTAAACATGCATCCTTCTGGGTTTCATGTCCTTGTAAGGAAGTTTGAAGAAAGCTCTATAGGAAAATATATTGCTAGGTTTAAAGAACAAAGACGAATTAAAAAGTTGTCTTGAGAACTACTTAGGGGATTTTTTTTAAATAAAGGTAGAATTCTTACGTGCTGTAAGAATGTTGACCCCTACGGGATTGACGCTTGCCTACTGGCTTCGCGCCCTGCGGGTGGCTGCGCCATCCATTTTTTCTTCCTGAAAAAATGACGAACCCTGTGGGTTCTCCGTGCCAAAGGCACCACGCACTTACAAAAAAAGCCCCTGATGGGG
Source organism: Alphaproteobacteria bacterium (assembly GCA_020050695.1). Lineage (GTDB taxonomy): Bacteria > Pseudomonadota > Alphaproteobacteria > Rickettsiales > SXRF01 > JAGVKI01. The sequence continues at coordinate 2,715 of JAGVKI010000247.1, forward strand.
CTGTTTTAGTAAGTGGTGACCCCTACGGGATTCGAACCCGTATTCCCGCCGTGAAAGGGCGGTATCCTAACCGTTAGATGAAGGGGTCATCTGGAAAAAGAGAGGCGTAATATCGGCATCTGGCCCCATTTAGTCAACAAAAAACTTAGGCGGGCGCTAATAAAGGGCATTTCCAACGGAATTTGCTTAATTTAATAGGGGTTCTGGCCATTAGGGGCTTGCTTTCCCACCCTAAATTATTAACAATCATTGCGTTAATACCCAATGTACCAGAATAGGAAGCGTTTTTAGTGCTCGCCATGCAATATTCCATACAGCTGCCCGTCAATTATGACGTGGAGCAGATACGCGAGCGGGTAAGCGCGCGCAGCAAGCTGTTTGATGAGCATAAGGGCCTGGTGCATAAGTCATTCCTTTATAATGAAAAAGAAAAGTTATACGCGCCTTTTTATGTATGGAAAGACGTAATCGAAGCGCAGAAATTCCTGCTCGATGATTTATTTAAAGGCGTCGTTGCCACCTTTAATCGCTGCCGTGTGCGCAGCTGGTTCGTTATTCACATGGCGTATGGTGACCGCACGCTGCAGCCAAGCTTTGCGCTGCGCGAAGTAGACAGCATCGACCCGGAAGAAAAACTCGACCGCTATCTCGAGCGCGAAAAAGAATCGCAGCTGGAATTACTCAAAGACCCGAACCTGTATATGCAGATCGTAGCGCTTGATGCAGACCGCTGGGAAATCCTGCGCTTCAGCCTGTGGAAAGATAAGGCCAGCACGCCAAAATCATTCAGCGATTCGTACATTCCCTATGATGTGCTGCATGTTTCCGAGCCGCTTAAAGACAAGGATATTGCCTGCGCCTCGTGAAATGATTATCATGCCTTTGCACGTGGCGAAGGAGTATGAATATGGGCAGTAACATCCATCCGTTTCATCTGGCAGTTCCTGTACATGACCTTGAGGCCACGCGCCATTTTTACACCCATATCATTGGCTGCAGCATTGGCCGCGAAAGCGAGCGCTGGATTGATTTTAATTTTTTCGGCCACCAGCTTTCGGTGCATTTAAAACCAGAAGAAACCCAGATGGTATCTGCCAATGCGGTAGACGGTAAGCAGGTGCCGGTTCGCCATTTTGGCATTGTCCTGCCATGGGATGACTGGCATGCGCTGGCCGAGCGTCTGAAGCCGCGTCAGGAATCCGGTGAGATCCGTTTTATCATCAGCCCCTATATTCGTTTCGAAGGGGAAGTGGGCGAGCAGGCGACGATGTTTTTCACTGACCCAAGCGGCAATGCGCTGGAGTTCAAATCCTTCAAAGATATTTCGCAGTTATTTGCAGCTTAGAAGCCGCCGGGCGCGCCGCCAGGAACGCTACCAGGCCTGCGCGTCGGGCCGCCAACGCTGCCTGGGCTGTTAAAGCGCCCTACGTTACCCAGTAACTGCTCCATGATGGTCATGGAGTGGCCTTCGGTTGGAGTGGTGCGGTTTACCGTATCAAACTCGAGACGATCCTTTTTCGATAGCTGCTGCACGTTGGTTACTACGCCAGCCTGGTCAAACTCAATGCGCGTCACGCGCTGGTCGGTAATTTCCGGCTTGAAGAAGGCAACCGTTTCGATGCTGTCGGAAATATAATACCAGGATTCATTGCCAAAGGTCGACTTGGAGGAAGGAGAGCCAATGCGCTCTACCACTTCATCACGCGTGGTCTGACCAACAATGACCTCGTTTGCGATATCCAGGTCATTTACAAAGCCCCCCTTGTCGGTTTTCGACACGCAGCCTGACAGCGCCAGCAGCAGGCAGGGCAGGGCAAGGGCTGAAAAATTCTTAATATTCTGAAAAATAAACATAAATAAACTAAATCGTCCTTTAGGGGCTGAAGGTTAGCCGATAATAAAGCGAAAGGCAAATATCTTGCAATCAATGGCTTGCCAAATCTGAACCTTTTTGCCGCTGGTTTGGCGGTGGCAAAATCATTGCATTTGGGGGTGCTTTTCCCTTTGATTTTTGGATCAAAACCTATAAAACATCAGGGTTTGGGGTTGATGGCCATGGAGCCTTAAGCAAAAACCCCTATCCGCATAATGGGCACTAAAGGGAGAATGTATCGTGGGCATCATGCCAGATAGCTGGATTCGCGAACAGGCGAAAAAAGGAATGATCGAACCGTACGTAGAGGGCTTAACCCGTGAAGGGGTGATCTCATATGGTGTCTCATCCTATGGGTATGACGCACGCGTAGCCGATGAATTTAAAATATTCACCAATATTGATTCGGCCATTGTGGATCCCAAGGCATTTGCGGCCAATGGTTTTGTCGATCGCCAGGGTCCGGTATGCATTATTCCGCCTAACAGCTTTGCGTTGGCACGTACCGTTGAATATTTCCGCATCCCGCGTGATGTGCTGGTCGTATGCGTTGGTAAAAGCACCTACGCGCGCTGTGGCATCATTGTGAATGTCACGCCGCTGGAGCCGGAATGGGAAGGGCATGTGACGCTCGAATTTTCCAATACCACACCGCTGCCTGCAAAGATTTACGCCAATGAAGGCGCCTGCCAGTTCCTGTTCCTTAAGGGCGATTCGGTATGCGAAGTATCCTATGGCGACCGTAAAGGGAAATACATGCACCAGACCGGTGTAACCTTGCCTAAAGTAGAACTTAAGAAAGAAAGGATTGCTTAAATGGGCTTGCCGGTAGGTTCTGATAATTACGCTCCCCAGCAAGGTGAGAGCGGCGCGGATTACACAACGCGCCTGAAGGCTATTCCTGATGCGCCGCCATTGGTGCTGCGCGCAGCCAAGATCATCGCAAATGCGATGGAACTGGGAATTTACGACCCTTATTCCACTAACAAAGACACCTTTTCCACGGCGCTGGATAATATAACGAATGCGCTCAAAGGCTTTACGACGACCAAAAGCTATGCCGGTGCAAGGGATGACCTGATGCAGGCCGCGATTGAGGGTGTGCAGAAAAGAATTGGCGTGAAAGTGGATATTAGTAAGGCCAGAAGCCTTATTGCCGGGAAGGCAGAAAGCAATCTTGAGGGTGATCTGGCTGGCGCTGTAAACAAAACCTGGGCGGAAATCAAAGATGCTGCTGAACTGGGCGAATCTGCCAATAACAAAAAAGTAGTGGATTCATACAAAGAAACGGTCGATGGCAGACTAAAAGAAACAGATCTGTCGCGCCTTGCCCAGGACGTACTGGACCTGCGTGAAAAATTCCGCGACACAAGGAAAAAATAATGGATCGTATTCGTATCATAGGCGGCACGCCGCTCAACGGCACTATCGCTATCAGCGGCGCAAAGAACGCGGCGCTTCCGCTTATGGCGGCATCATTGCTGACCGATGAGACGCTCACGCTTTCTAACATGCCGTACCTGGCTGACATCATCA
>JAGVKI010000160.1 GCA_020050695.1 Alphaproteobacteria bacterium
AGCTTCCTCTGCAATGTCTGCGCCCTGCGCCTGCGACCAGCCAGACAAAGCGGATTGATCGCCCAGCAGGCGCATGCCAAGCACATCCAGGCGCGGATCTGCGCTCAGCAGCATATCAGCAGGTGCGGAGGCTGCATTTGCTTCCCACAGCGCCGCAACCGACATGGCTTCGGGTGCAGGCTCAATCGTCACTTTGGAGCGGAGTTTATAAAGCATCAAACGCTGACGAAGCTGCGCGATACGCGATGCATCGCTATCAAGCCAGTATTTGTCCTGCCAACGGATAATGAAAAAATCATGCAGGAACTTGCCCTGCGGTGAAAGCAGCGCAGCATATTGCATCTGTCCTGGCGCAAGCTGGCTGACATCATTGGTAACCAGTCCCTGCAGGAAGCTAACCGTATCTTCCCCGGTAAGCACAAGCAGGCGGCGGCTTGTAAGTAAGGCGTATTTCATATGCTAACTATATAATCCTGATCCGCCGGGTGTAAAGATGCACGCCCAATTAATAAGGCATATTTTGGCGCAGCGTACCTTCCAGCTTATCGAGTTTAGCCGAAAGCGCATTGGCCTGCGCTTCGTTTTCTTCGCGACGAGCGGCCTTAGCCAGCAAGCGTTTTGCCGTATCTGCACACAGATACGCTGCATCCTTTTCCTTACGCTGCATAAAGAACTCAAGCAGTTCTATCTGCATGCGCGCCTCATCGAGCGATGCCAGCTTGGTCGCGCCGGCCAGCATTTCATCCTGCTCAGCGCTCAGGATCGTTTGCAGCTGTTTGGCATCATGGCGTGTCAGTTTTGCTTTAGGGCCTGGTTTTACAGCTACAGAAAGCACTTTGATTTCAGACAGCGTCGCCTTGTAGCTATTCATGCGCTTTGTAAGCTTCGAAAGCGAGGCGGTATCCTGACCTTGCGAGCCAGTATATACCATGACCTTTTCCGTGCTGCCGCCGTTTTGCAGCGTATAGTCCATGACCACCAGCTTGAGCACCGTTGGTTTGCTTCGCTTTACGGCGGAATAGGACTCTATGACTTTAAGGTCGCTTGCCACTTCCTTGGCTGTTCCGCCATTTTCCAGCACCAATAGAGCCTGGGAAAGGCTGAAGATATAGGCAGGTGCATCATAGGATTTCTGCTGCACCTGCTGCTCTACAGGCTCTTGAGGCGGCGGGGCAAACCACTGCGAACATGAACATAGCGCAACGGCAGAAACAAGCACCAGACTATTGCGAACATATAATGTATAGGGCCTTAAAGACATGGTAAACCTCTGAATTTGATAAATAGTCAGGCTATGTTACGCAAAGCGAAATATATAATCCATTATATATATGGATTCCTTATACGGGTTCCATGATAATTATTAATGTGCATTGAAGGTATAACATTAATGAATATCGTAACAAATAGTATTTCGGAACCATCCAATACCATTCCAGACCGCAAACGCGATCTGGTTATCACCTGTATTGAGGATCATCCCAAGGCCATTTTGTTATTGCTTGCTGCCTATAAGCGGGCGCAGGAAATCAACGGGCGCTGGCGAGTGGTCTTTATTGAGACAGCTGACCATAACAAGGGCACATACGAGCAATGGAATGAACATCGCCTGCGCCTTTTGACCCGTGCCAAGCAGATGGGCGCCGAAACGGAACATGTGGAAGCGCTCAGTATTACTCAGGGGCTTAGCCAGTTATTAGAACGCGAAGCAGGCAATGTTGCGCATATCATTTTAGGGAAAATAGAAGCGGAAGATACGCTATCGCGCCTTCGCAAGCTTCCCTGGCTAAAACTGATTGATATTGCAAGCGCCCATGCCAAGCTTGAAATTATACCGCTGACCGGCCAGTTCCGCCAACCACTCAAAGACCGTTTGCTCAGTCGCCTGCGCGAAGTAGAGCCAAGGCATATTATTTACGCTGTGGCAGGCGTAGCGGTTCCATGCCTGCTTACAATGCTGCTGAAATCGACATTGTCACCGGCGCTGTTTCGCATCAACGAGCAGAATATCAGTATCCTGTTTATTATTTCCTGCGCATTTATCGCAGGACGCTACGGGCTGATACCGGGGCTGGTTACGGCCATTGCAGGCTTCTTTGTACAGAATTACTATTTTACCGTGCCGTATAACTCTATCAAGTTGAACAGCATCACTGACCTGTTCAGCATGGGATTGTTTCTTACCGCCGCGCTGGTTCTGGCACTGTTCACCAGCCATATGCGCGAATATGTAAAACGTATTACCAAGCGTGAAATGCGCACCGAGATGCTTTTCATGCTATACCGCCTGACATCGGAAGCGTTTTCACGCCAGCAGGCTATTGAAACCTTGCAGCAGAACCTGGAGCGCATGCTTAGCGCAGATATTGCCTTTTTCATGCCAACGGCGCTTAATCCCAAAGTGCTGGAAATCTCCAGCCCGGCAGGCTTGGAACTGTCGGAAAATGATAAAAATGCCCTGTCTATCTGCTGGTCGGACATGAAAAGCACCGGCGCGGCATCGCCCTATAACCCCGGCACCTCATGGCGCTTTGAACCGATGATTTCGACCAATGGTGAAATTGGCGTACTGGGTGTAAGGCCTTATTCATACGGGCAGCTGGATGCATGGTTCGGACGCATGCTTTCTGCTACCGCAGATCAGACCGCGGCCATATTGTCGCATATCGAACTTGAACGCTCGATGGAAGAATCGCGGATCAGCGAAGAACGTGAAAAGCTTCGTGTAATGCTGCTTTCAAGCGTGAGCCATGATTTGAAGACCCCGCTGGCGTCCATCATCGGCGCACTCAGCGCCCATCTGACACTGGGCGACAAACTGAAACCGGAAAAGCATACCGAACTGATCGAAGGATCGCTTGAAGAAGCACGACGCCTTGATAGTTTTATTACCAATATCCTTGATATGACGCGCCTGGAAACCGGCAATATCAAGTTCAAGCAGGAATGGTGCGGCCTGAAGCATTTTATGGATGACCTGAGCAAGCGCATGTCACACCGCCTTAAGAACAGGCAGCTGCGCATAGAAATGCCGCGTAACCAGATCGATGTGTATATGGACGTTATCATGACCGGGCAGGTGGTACAGAACCTGCTGGATAACGCCTGCAAATACACACAGCAAGGTACACCCATTGAGGTGATCTGGAATACCGATCACGACAACGGCATTACCTGCAGTATCCGCGATCATGGCGATGGCGTTCCTGAAAGCCAGTTCAGCCATATTTTCGATAAGTTTGCGCGCCTGCATAAAAAAGATTCTCAAACAGCAGGCACCGGGCTTGGCCTTGCCATTGCCAAAACGGTTATGGAGTCTCAGGGAGGCTGGATCACAGTAGAAAACCACCCGCAAGGAGGCGCCATGTTTACGTTCTTTCTGCCACGTTGGCGTCAGGCAGAACAAATAGAACAGGAGAAGTCATATGCCGCTCACTAACAGACATATCGTCGCTATCGACGACACGCATTCCATTCTCAATTTCCTGCGCATTACACTGGAAGCAGTAGGTGCGCGCTTTGACGGCATGGCAACCGCCTCGGGCGGGCTTGCGCTATGCGAAAGCGATAAACCTGATCTTATAGTGCTCGATCTGGGGCTACCGGATAAAGAAGGGTTCGATATACTGCCGCGCCTGAAGCGCATTTCGCGCAATGGCAATATTCCGGTGATTGTGCTTACCGTGCGCAACACCACAGAAGACAGGGAAAAAGCAGCCTTACTGGGTGCTGACGCCTATATCACCAAACCATTCGAGATCAACTCACTGCTCGATATGATTTACGATAAGCTATCCGTTCCTCACTGATTACTTATATTTTATCCTTTATTAGATAAGGCCGTAGCTAGAACCTACGGCCTTACTTATTTATACCACTGAAAAATAGCATTATTTTTCATTATGCAATCCTTATGCTTTGCACATCCCTCAATATGGAAAGTTTAGACCCTAACGCCTAACCTTTATTTATACACTGATACATCCGAGATGGATGAGGTGACACAAGCATAAGGAGAACAGGCATGGCATCGTATAGCGCCCAGCGTAGTGAGATGAAGCAGAATGAAGTTACCGTCACTCATCACACAGTCATTTCATGTGACTGGCATGCCCTGACATCCCAATTGATGTCGCAATGGCATGATCTGACCCAGGAAGAACTGGAACGCACCTGCCACAATCGCAGGGCCATTGCGAAACTTATTGAACGCAAGGAAGGTATTGCGGCCCCGCTGGTAGAAAACTACCTGCGCAATCTGGAACGCACCCTTCCTTTATTCGAATAATTATTTTTTAAACTACTGACGGAGTCACTATGAAGAACAGTTATGTTTCCAAATCGGCACTGCTTGTTATCAGCAGCATGTGTTTGTTATCCGCTTGCGGTGATACCACCGGCCAGCGCGCCTTATCAGGCGGCGCTATCGGTGCAGGTATCGGCACGGTAGGCGGTGCAATTCTCGCTGCCGATCCGGTAACAGGCGCTGTACTTGGCGCTGCGGCAGGCGCTCTCACAGGTGCAGCCACCAGTAAGAATGAAGTCAATTTTGGCGATATTAAATAACCCATCATTCATGCAGGGAAGATTGATATGACAAAACGTAATCATATGAGCATCTGGCAGAAGTTCTTTGTAGGCTTTACCGCCGTGGCTTTACTGATGGCCGGAACGGTAGCGCTGGCCTCTTACGTGACACAAACCGAGATGCAGGAAGCACAGATTCATTCACAACCAGTAAAGCAGGTACGCAAGCAGCCTGCAGCACAGCCGCAGCACCAGCAAATGGCTGCAGCACAGCCAGCGTGCGATGACAGCAATATCGTAGGCATACTGGCCGGTGGTGCCGTCGGCGGCATACTGGGTAACCAGGTAGGTAAAGGAAGCGGGAATACGGCTGCTACTATCGGCGGCGCACTTGGTGGTGCGTATGTAGGCGGCAAATATATACCAACGCGTGGTGCAACCTGCCGCTAATCACTATTCCAGGACTTCCATCCTGTAACCAATACCCGGCGCTGTGACGATAATGGACTCCAGCGCCGGTATTTTTTCCAGCTTCTCGCGTATCTGGCCGATGAACACACGCAGGTATTGCGTGTTTTCTACATACACGCCGCCCCATACTTCTTTGAGAATCTGTTTATGGGTAAGCATCTTGCCGCGATTCACAATAAAATAACGCAGCAATTCATATTCCTTTGGGGTAAAAGCAACCTTCTCGCCATCAAGATAGATTTCATGACGCACAATATCCATACGCAGCGGGCCATTGACCAGTTCAGGCTCTCCTGCCTCGCGAACCGCGGCTTTACGTAAATTGGCATTCAGGCGCGCCAGCAATACTTCCGTGCTGAAAGGCTTGGTAATATAGTCATCCGCGCCCAGGTTCAATGCAGCGACAATTTCATCATCGTTACTGCGCACACTCAGTATCACAATCGGCGTCTGCGACCATTCACGCACCGAGGCGATCACTTCCTTGCCATCAATATCGGGCAGGCCCAGATCAAGTAAAATAAGATCCGGTTTAATGGACGCAGCCATGCGAATGCCCTGCTTGCCACAATCACTGTCTACTGCTTTGTAGTCGGCAGCATCCAGTACAATCGTCAGCATCTTTCTGATCTGCGCATCGTCTTCAACAATCAGTACCGTGCTTTTTTTCTCGTGCATGCCTTTATAACCCTTATGTATCGTGCTGCTAGCCTACTAACAGTAAACGTGATTTTTAGCAAGAAAACGGCTTTAATTAAATCTAAACCTGTGCATGATATACCTGCATATCAAATAGTTTCAGGAGGATAGAATGCCCGAATGCAAAACCCATGGCAACCATACCCACCAGCATGGCCCTAATTGCGGTCATACCGCCATAGAGCATGAAGGCCATACCGATTACCTGCATGATGGCCACCTGCATCATCCGCACGCAGACCATATCGACGAACATGTGATTGCGGTAAGCGCAACTAACCCTGACGCCTGCACGCCTGAACATAGCTGCAAAGGCCATGATGCTGCGCATGTGCATGGAACTGATTGCGGTCACCCGCAAGTGCCGCACGGCGATCATGTGGATTATCTGGTGGAAGGGCATCTTCACCACCCGCATGGCGGCCATTGCGACCATCATGGTGCAGTAACGGTAAAGCCCTAGAACTTACAGCTGGCCAGCGCTGACTTAAAACCATCAAGCTTGATGACGGTACTGCCGCGAAGACGCTGCGCTCCGGCGCTTACATATATTTCCGACCATTCCAGGTAGGCTTTTTTGCCTGCAAGCAGATCGCTTACAATCGCTTCATGATGCTGGGGATAGAATTGTTTGTCTGGCGTGCGGTAGGTATGGCCATTGACGTTAAGCGTAATCACCGTGCCTGGCGCCATGCGATGCTGGTGGCTTACCACCTTGTTTCCATCCTGCAATACCAGTACCTGCAGCCCATTATGGCCCGAAGCGACCGCGCAGGCTTTTGTGCCTGAATCACCCATCATTTCCTGCGCCGTCCAGTCGCGGTAGGTCAGCGGCGGATGGAACTCGCCTCCCATGCTGCCGTCAGGCTGCTTTTCATAGGTACAGCTGGCAAGGCCTGCCGCCGCAATCAGGCATATCAATGATAATGAACGCATATCGCTTCTCCTTATTTCCCAACCATAGCATTGCCGCCATAATGATGCCATAAGGAAAGTTTTGTTATAATTTCTGAGGAAATTCAGCAGCCATTTCGGCCTTCTTGACATTTCGCAGGCGCAACGATTAACTATTGGCTTCAATTACGCGCCAGACGTACAAGATAAGACAAAATATATGGACTTTTTACAGGGAAGTACGCAGTGGCTCGGAGCCACTCCCATGACACTGCATGGGAAACGGGGAACGAATTTTGCCTTCTACGCAAGTAAGGATGCAAACCGCGTGGAACTGTGCCTTTTTGATAAGGCTAGCGGTGCTGGCGAAATAGCCGGTGGCCGCATTGATTTTACCTCCAGGGAAGAAGTGCTCGATAACGATGGCAAGACCCTGCTTGGCTATATATGGAACGGTTTTTTGCCAGGCATCGATGATGGCCAGCTGTATGGCTTCAGGGTGCATAGCGATAAGGCGTTCGATCCCAGTGCGGGGATTTATTTCAACCCGAACAAATTACTGGTAGATCCCTGCGCCAAGGCGGTCACCCATGAAATCCATGATTGGGATGCGCGCCACTACCCTTCCAATAATGCAGATGACGCCGACATCATGCCCAAAGCGCGCGTGGTGGACTGGCTGGCATTACACAAAAAAACGCAGGAAAATAGCACGCCGGGCGCGCTTTATGCCCACCCCGATACCAACCTGCTGGAACTGCATGTCAAGGGCGCTACCTGGCTGCATCCTTCCATTCCCGAAGAAGAGCGAGGAACTTACAAGGCACTCTCCCACCCTTCCTTTACCAAGTGGGTATCGCGCATGGGGTTTAAAGGCATCGAACTGATGCCGGTGGAATCTTTCGGCACCGATGTGCCGCTGGCCGAGCGCGGCAAGAAAAACCACTGGGGTTACATGACCATGGTGCCCACGGCGCTGCATACAGGCTATGCCGCGACCAACCGGCCTGAAGAAGAATTTGCGCAGGCCGTAAGCGCGCTGAAAAAAGAAGGCGTCGAAGTGATTTTGGATGTCGTGCCCAACCACACGCTTGAAAGCGGCCCGGACGGCCCGGCGCTGAACCTGCGCCTCGAAGATGGTCAACTGTACATACGCAATGACTATACCGGGTGCGGCAACACGCGTGACTTCGGCCACCCGATCAACCGGCGCATGTTCCTCGAAGAACTCAAATACTGGAAGGGACTTGGCGTATCGGGCTTTCGCATTGACCTGGCAACCGTAATCGGGCGTGAGCATGGCGGCGGGTTCGACCCCAGCAGCCGCATGCTCCAGGAATTGCGCAGCGATCCGCAGCTGCAGGACATCAAGTTCTACGGCGAACCGTGGGACCTGGGCGAAGGCGCCAATATGCAGCAGCAGGTAGGACGCCTTTCCGCACGCATGGCAACAAGCAATGATGATGACATATACAGCCAGCAGCATGTGGCCGAGTGGAACCCGCATTACCGCACGCCTATGCTGGACGCAGCGCTCAGCCACGATGATGAACTACCATGTGGCAAGATTATCTGGTGTATGTCAGGATCGGCAAACCCTTACTCTGATCCGATGCAGATCGTCAACAAACCTGGCGGCGGGCATGACGGCCCTACCCTGTTTGACGCTGTCTCCGGTAAGTATGGCAAGAACAACTGGCCCAACGGCGAGAATAACAACGACGGCAACCAGATTCACAGCAAGCATTACTGGGAGAATCCCAAAGACCGCCTGCGCGTGCAGCGTTTTGCACTGGGCCTGCTTGCCGTATCGCAAGGTACGCCGATGATTACCATTGGCCACGAGCGTTGCCATACGCAAAACCACAACACAAACCTCTATTGCCTGAGCAAAGA
>JAGVKI010000047.1 GCA_020050695.1 Alphaproteobacteria bacterium
TACGGTCAATAGCGGTATAGGCCAGCGAGGTCAGCGGCATCTTGGATGGGCTGAAGCGGCTGCTTGCCTGCCATTCCCAGCAAATCACGTCTGCCAGCGCTTTATTAGGCAGCAGGAAGGGATGCTTGCCGGGGGTAAGCATCGGCTTATCGTTGGCGCAGAGCGTATAGCCATTATCCAACGGCTCGACAGAAAAATGCAGTTGCGGTTCAGGGGCTTTTTGTTGCATCGCGTAGGTCTCTTGGATGTCGTTATTTGGGAATATCAATACCGAGCGCTTTAAAGCTCTTTTGCATATGCGGCGGCAGCGGCGCGCTTATGTCCACTTTCTTCTCGCCGCCGAAGGCCGGTATTATGATGCGGCGCGCATGCAGATGCAGGCTGTCGGACACACCCAGCCCGCTGGCGTTGTTGCTATGGCTGCCATATTTGGGATCCCCCACAATCGGGCAGCCAATGGCTTCCATATGCACGCGCAGCTGGTGCATGCGTCCGGTAATGGGCTTTAGTTCCACCAGGGCGTATTTACGCGCCAGCGAATCAAGCACGCGGTACTCGGTAATGGCGACTTTGCCCTCTTCCTCATCAACGCCCATGCGCTCATAGCCAGGCGACATGTCCGCCTTGGAAAGCGGCAGGTTGATTTTACCGTTAAGCGGCTGCGGCAGACCAACCACCAGCGCGAGATATACTTTCTCAATATCCTTGCCGAGGAATCCTTTTGCCAGATGCGCGGCGGCCTTGCTGCTGCGTCCCAGCACCAGCACACCGCTGGTATCGCGGTCCAGGCGGTGCACCAGCTTCGGACGCACCTTAGCGTCAAACATCAGGCCATCAAGCAAGCCATCTACGCTTTTGGTGATTTTTGTACCGCCCTGCACGGCCAACCCGTGGGGCTTATTGATAACAATAAGGTTGCTGTCGCGGTAAATCACCCATTTGCGGATTTCCGCCAGGTCGTTCTCGCTGACGGTTTTCTTTGGTTTGGGCGCCTGCACCGCCTCCTGCACCATATCGGGATAGGTAATCACCTGGCCTGCCATGATACGCGCATTGGCCAGCGCTTTTTTACCATCTACACGCACCTGCCCCTTGCGCAGGCATTTTTCCAGCATGCTGTGGGGAAATCCCGGGCAATGGCGTTTAAACCAGCGGTCAAGACGGATGCCATCATCATCATTTTCTACGGTATGTTCAAAAGCCATTAGTAGGTCAGCCTGACCAGGTACATGCCTGCAATGAGTGCGAGTAGGGACACAATGAATGAGCCAATCACGTACAGCACGGATTCCACCATCATGCCCTTTTCCATCAGCAGGAAGGTATCGATGGTAAAAGCTGAAAAGGTAGTGAAGCCCCCGAGGAACCCTACGGAAAACAGCAGATGCAGGTCTTTGCTGCGTGCAGGCATCATGTTAGCCATAATGGCGATCCATACCCCCATGAGAAAGGCGCCGAGCACGTTTACCGTAAACGTACCGTAGGGAAAGCCGGAAGAAGCAAGCCTGCTGACAAGCGTTACAAGCGCATAACGGCACATGGAGCCGAGCGCGCCGCCCACTGCAACATAGGTAAGAGACCAGAGAGTTATCATTGCATTTTCACCGTAAGAGTCATGGTATTGCTACCCTGTTGGAAGACGATTTGCCAGGTTTTGCTTTTCGCCGATAGTATTTTTTCAAGCTGCATGGTCGATTCTACTTTCGTGCCATTTACCTGCAATATCACAGAACCCGCCGCAATCGTAGAGGCAATTGTGGTATTGCTGCCCGCCAGCACAATGACGCCGGTTCTGGTTTCATCATCTATACCCAGTTCCGTGCATAATGCCGGGGATAAATTAGCCACCGTAAAGCCATTGAGCGGATGAATTCCGATCAATGTGCGCAGATCGCGCTTGGGATTTTCCGGCGGCCCTGCAAGCTTGACCATGATTTCTTCACGTTTGCCGTCATGCAGTACGCCTATTCGTGCCTGCTCGCCCAGGCGCGAAAGCGCCAAGCGATAATTGATTTCCTGGTCAGTACTTACAGGCGTGCCGTTTACACTAATGATCACATCGCCTACTTTCAGACCCGCAGCCAGCGCAGGAGAGCCTGCTGAAATCTTGCGTATAATGGCGCCTTCGCGGCTTGGCATTCCAACGCTTTCGGCAATTTCAGCCGTCACCGGCTGTACGTTTACACCCAGCCAAGGGCGTACCACACGTCCGTCCTGCACATCGCTGTTCATCAACGAGCGCACCATGTTGGAAGGAATAGCAAAACCAATACCTACCGAACCGCCTGTCTTTGAATAAATCGCCGTATTGATACCGATCAGCTGGCCATTCATATCCACCAGCGCACCGCCCGAATTGCCTGGGTTAATAGCCGCATCGGTCTGTATGAAGAACTGGTAGTCCGACACACCGGCAGCTTTGCGCGCGAGGGCTGAAATAATACCGCTGGTAACCGTCTGGCCGATACCAAAGGGGTTACCCACCGCCAGCACCAGATCGCCTACTTCCAACCCGTCAGAATCCCGAATTTCCACAAATGGCAGCGCGCCTTCGGGATTGATGCGAAGGAATGCCAGGTCGGATTGCGCATCTTTAAGTACCAGTTTGGCTTCAAATTCGCGTTTATCGGATAGCACCACCGTTACCTGCTGCGCGTCCTTAATCACATGGTGGCTGGTGACTACCAGCCCGTCGGGCTTTACGATGACGCCCGAGCCGAGCGAACTGACAACCTGCTCTTTGGTTCGGCCGCCGAAATTAAAGCCCTTGCCGAATAACTGGCTGAAGAACGGGTCGCGCTGCATTGGCGTATCAGCCACCTGAACGCGGCGGCGCGTATAGATATTGACTACCGCAGGCGATACTTTCTTGACCACCGGCGAAAAAGACATGGCGATGTCGCTTCGGCTTTGCGGAACCTGCTGTGCATCAGCAGCTGACACCAGAAAGGCGGCCATGATCATAACCCAGCTTAAAAAAACAAAACGACAGGAACGCATGCATATATCCGTGTAAAAAGCGCCATAAAAAAAGCAGCCTGGAGAGGCTGCTTTTTTACACTGTTTTTATGCCGTAGTAAATGGCTTAGGCAGCGGCTGCTTCCTGTTCGCCAGCAGCGTGCTTAGGACCGGAATCCTGGCCTTTTGCATTTACGTCACGGTCAACGAATTCAATGATCGCCATAGGCGCATTATCGCCATAACGGAAACCAGCCTTCAGAACGCGTGTATAGCCGCCCTGACGGGTTTTGTAACGGTCAGCCAGTACGCTGAATAACTTGTTGGTGATGTCGGTGTCTTTCAGCAGGGAAAGCACCTGACGGCGTGCATGCAGATCACCGCGTTTGCCAAGGGTCACCAGCTTTTCAACTGCCGGACGAAGGTCCTTCGCCTTTGGCAGGGTCGTGGTGATTTGCTCATGCTTGATCAGCGCAGTTGCGAGGTTGATAAACATCGATTTGCGGTGACCGCTTTTACGGCCGAGTTTACGACCTGACATTCCGTGACGCATTGTATTTCTCCAAGTTCTATTGTCGGGTTTGGGGAGGGTTTAGAGGGGGAAAGCTTGGAGTCTTCCCCCTGCACTTTCTTAAGACCTTAAAACCCGATCCAAACGATTAATACGGATCCTCGTACTTACGTGCGAGTTCTTCAATGTTTTCTGGTGGCCAGCCCTGAACTTCCATACCGAAGCGCAGGCCGATTTTCGCCAGCTTTTCTTTGATTTCGTTAAGCGACTTGCGGCCAAAATTCGGGGTCTTGAGCATTTCGGCTTCGGTCTTCTGCACCAGGTCGCCTACATAAACGATGTTGTCGTTCTTGAGGCAGTTGGTAGCACGAACTGACAGTTCGTCCAGATCGTATACCTTCTTGAGGAGGTACGGGCTGAACGGCAGTTCTGGTTTGCTTTCTTCTTTCTTCTCAATCTTCGATTCTTCGAAGTTGATGAAGAGTTGCAGCTGGTCCTGCAGGATGCGTGCAGCGAGTGCAACGGAATCTTCTGCGGAAACGGAACCATCGGTTTCAATGGTCATGGACAGCTTGTCATAGTCAGTGATCTGGCCAACGCGGGCATTTTCCACTTTGTACGATACCTTAACAACCGGGCTGAACAGCGCATCGACCGGGATAAGGCCAATTGGCGCATCGGTAGGACGGGTTGCGCGAACATAACCCTTGCCTACTTCAACCACCATTTCCATGAACAGCTTAGCGCCTTTATCCAGCGTGCAGATCACATGGTCTTTGTTGATGATTTCGAGGTCACCGCCGGTTTCAATCATACCAGCTTTCACTTCGCCCGGGCCGGTAGCGGTCAGGGTGATGCGTTTCTTTTCAGTGCTACCCGTTTTCAGGCGCAGTTCTTTGATGTTCAGGATGATGTCGGTTACGTCTTCGCGAACGCCAGGAACCGAAGAGAACTCATGCAATACGCCTTCGATCTTTACCGAGGTCACTGCAGCGCCCTGAAGCGAAGACAGCAGCACGCGGCGCAGTGCAACACCGAGCGTATGGCCAAAGCCGCGTTCCAGTGGTTCAGCAACGATAACAGCCTGGTTCGGGTTGTTCTTGGACGTTGCTATATCAAGCTTGGAAGGTTTAATCAGATCTTGCCAATTCTTTGCTAACACGAGTACCCCGCCTAAATCTAAAATAATTACACAGTTTTGCCGCGCACACGCGCAGCCTTACGAAACTAAAATTATACCCTGCGACGCTTTGGAGGACGGCAGCCATTGTGTGGCACCGGCGTTACGTCTTTAATCTGGGTGATCATGAAACCAACAGCCTGCAGCGCGCGCAGAGCGGATTCACGGCCAGCGCCTGGGCCTTTCACTTCAACGGCCAGCGTCTTCATGCCATGTTCCTGGGCTTTCTTACCAGCATCTTCTGCAGTTACCTGCGCAGCATACGGGGTGGATTTGCGCGAACCCTTGAAACCGTGATGACCGGCAGACGACCAGGCAACCGTGTTACCCTGCGTGTCGGTGATGGTAACAATGGTGTTGTTGAACGATGCGTTCACATGCGCAACACCAGTGGAGATGTTTTTACGTTCGCGGCGTTTAACGCGTGCTGTAGCTTCTTTTGCTGGAGCCATGGTATTAAGTCCAATCTTGCTTTAGTTAGTTACTATTTGGTCGCGATTTTCTTGCCTGCGATCGGCTTCGCCTTACCTTTACGGGTACGGGCGTTGGTGTGCGTACGCTGGCCACGAACCGGCAGCTTCTTACGATGACGCAGACCGCGGTAGCAGCCAAGGTCAACCAGACGTTTAATGTTCATGGACACTTCACGGCGAAGATCACCCTCTACCGTGTAGTCACGGTCGATGATTTCGCGGATACGGATGACTTCCGCATCGGTCAACTGATGAATGCGCTTTTCTGCCGGAAGGCCTGCTTTTTCGCAGATTTGACCGGACTTTACACGACCAATGCCGTGAATATAGGTAAGCGCAATATCAAGCCTTTTAGCCGATGGAATGTTTACGCCAGCAATACGAGCCACAAAAAACCTCTAAATACTAGTTGGTTATCAATAAATCTATTATAAGGAGCAGAGATATTAGGGATATTTAGACTAAGGTCAACCCTTTTTTTACCGATTTTTCGAGTAAACGCTATCTATTGCTCTTTATTCTTTTTCCGTCTCACCTACTCCAGATTAACCTCTGGAATATGCAGTTATTTTTTACTACGGCTTTCCAACTCACACACCACATGAGATATGTAAATCAGACTGCTTTTTTGGCACCTGAACTGATGATCGTATCGATCTGGCGGGTTACTTCTTCA
>JAGVKI010000126.1 GCA_020050695.1 Alphaproteobacteria bacterium
CTCTGCCCTAAGAATCGCACCTTCAGAACACGCGCTATCGCAAAACTGAAAAGCAGCGGCACACCGCACATGGTGCAGCTGGTTTCTGCCGGTATTGTAAATCTCTCGCAGCCGGCAGAGCAGCGCTATGTAGTCATTTTCGAACGCCCAAACGGCATTAAATTAAGCGACTTCATCGCAAAAAATTTAAACCAGCTAAGCAATGAATTCATATGCGAGCGGATTATTTCCCCGCTGGCGAGCACGATTCATCACCTGCAATCTATCGATATTACGCATGGCAGCATCAATCCGGACAATATTTACATCAACCAGTTCGCAATGCTAGGGCCATGCGTCACGGAACCATGCGGCTATTCTCAGCCCTTTTACTATGAAACACTTGAACGCATGCAGGCAAATGCCGCAGGTAAAGGCGAAGGTGCCGCCGCGCAGGATTACCACGCACTGGCGGTAGTGGTATTATTCACGCTGTTTGGTCAGGCGCACTTTGAGCGCTATCCCAACGCAAAAAGCCTGGCGCGCGCCATATTGCATGAAGGTTCATATAATGCACTGACGCAAATGCGCAGCATGTCCGAAATGTATTATGATCTGTTCCGTGGAGTGTTCAGCCACAACCCGGAAGATCGCTGGGAGTATGCATATATTCGCAGTTGGCTTGATGGCAAACGCTATCATGCATTATCACCGCCACCGCCAAGCGAAGCAAGCCGCCCGTTTGAGTTTATGGGCGCGGAAGCAAATACACGCCGCGAACTTGCCCACCTGCTTTCCTTTGATTGGGAAAACATAACCGATATATTGCTCAATAATAAGCTGTCGCAATGGGTTGCCGCATCACTGCGCAACAAGGAACTGGCAGAAAGCATTGTGCGCATTGCGCGCACCGTTGGGGAACTTGGCTCTAAAAATGAAGCACAACTGAATGATCAGCTGACCCGCCTGCTCATGATCATGGATACCAATGGCCCGTTTCGTGTCAAACAGCTGGCATTCCATATCGATGGCATTGACAGCCTCTATGCCGAACTTTATGCAAACAAATCGCAGCAGGAGTTGCAGTTACTCATCCACCTGATCGAGTTTAACACGGTCAATAGCTGGATTGAACTGCACCGCAAAAAACCCGAATACAACATGCCTGCGTCTATCAATAATTCGGTGCTGAAGCAGGACAGGATGCGTCCTTACCTGCGCATGTCGGGCCTTGGTTTTGGACCAGAGCGCATATTATACGACCTGAATCCTGATATGCCATGCCAAAGCCCGCTGCTGGCCACATCCTACATCACCACCTTGCAGGATCTGCTGAAAAAACTTGATGCGCTCGCTCCTTCACTGGCCAAAGACCAGGATCCTATCGACGTGCATATAGCTGCTTTCATAGCCAGCAAAATCAGCATGCTGCATGAAATCCAGCTGCGCGAATTGTCATCACTGCCTGGCCTGGCCAATAACCGCACCATTACGGCATTATACCTGCTTGCTGCCGCGCAGACACGCACTGACCTGCGCCTGCCGGGCCTCACCCACTGGCTTGCCCTGCGACTATTTCCTATTTTAGAGCCTATTCACAGCCGCTCCATCAGACGTGATATAAAAGCACAAATCATGGATAAGGTTGAAGCAGGCCACGTACAGCGCCTTTCACAACTACTGATTAATGGCAATTATATTGCTTCTAACCAGAATGGTTTTAATCAGGCCGTTGTCTCCTATCAGGTCAACGAAACCAAGATACATAATTACCGCCGCAGCGTTACCGTAGAACACCAGCGCGTTCAGCTGGGATATTCCATGGCAAAGCTATGTTCCTATGTGGCGCTGCTTATTAGTGTCTTCATTATATTCCAGGGGTAGCGGTATGCTTGGTAAATTATATACTGGGTTATTGCTGGTTGTGAGCGGGTTCCTCATCATTATCCTGCAATATGGCTTTATATTTTTGATTATTGCGATGCTGCCATCATTCGTCGCGAATTTTGTTGATCCCGATCCGCAAAAACCCAAGTTCAAGGTTGTGCTCTGCTGCAATGTGGCGGCTACTATGCCGATGATGGCGCCTATGTTTGAGGCCAGCTTCCATTTCCAGCCTTATGACATGTCCTCACTGTTTTCCAACCCCAGCCTGTGGTTCTTTATATATGGCGGTGCGGGCATCGGCTGGTGCTTGATTTTTTTATGCAACCAGCTTGCTTATTATATCGTTGATGCACGTAACGATTATATTATTCACCAGATCGAAGAGCAGCAACGCCGACTTATTGAAGAATGGGGGCCGCAAGTTAAGGAGTCTCCGAATATGTCCCGAAATACAGCCAAAGCATAATCATATGCCCATTATCTCCTGCCGCTTCCTAGCCATTGCCAGCGCCGCAATGCTATGGGCCGGCACCTCCTATGCAGCGGTACCCTGGAGTTATGAGGGATGGGAAGACGGCCAGGACACATGGGGTACGCTTTCAGAAGAATATGCTGAGTGTGAGCTTGGCCAAAAACAATCCCCTATTATTATTGGCAGCACGCAGTACGCAGACCTGTCTACGCTCAACTTTCAATACCACCCATCCAAGGCATGGGCCCGCAATACAGTAAACGGTGTAGTGGTTAGCTTTGAAGCCGAACAGGTGCTGCTTTACGAGCGCACCCAATATTACCTGAAGCACATCACTATCCACAGTCCGGGCGAGCATATTGTCAAAAACCACGCCTATAAACTGGAAGTGCACCTGATGCATTTAAGCAAGGACAACCGCAAGCTGATTGTCGCGATCCCTGCCGATATTGGCAACCGTCCGCCGCGCCCAATACAAAACATGCTTGATCATTTCCCGCCAAAGGCAAACCAGCCAGACGTTGAATTTATGATCAACCCCGCAGGTCTGATTCCTGAGGAAAAGGGGTATTATACCTATGAAGGGTCGCTTACCACACCGCCCTGCACCGAAGACGTGCAGTGGATTGTGCTAAAGCAGCGCCTTGGTGTTACCGCCGAACAGCACGCCGCTATCACCAAACTGGTAGGCAGGAATGCACGCCTTACCCAGCCCGGATTTTTCCGTACCGTAAAAGAAACGCGTGGTTATTAGCTAATATCCGCAGTGATCCAGCCGCCGCCAAGCAGACGGTCACCATCATATGCAACGCATGCCTGACCGGGGGACACAGCCCCCTCTGCGGCAGCCAGCACTACTACTGCCCTGCCCTTATCTGTCATTTCCACACGCGCCATTACGCCTTTATGCATGGAGCGCAACTTTACAAATACCTCTTTGCCCAGATATGCGTTCATATCGCCAAGCCAGTTGGTTTCGCGAATGGTAAAACGCTGCTTTTGCAATGCTTCTTTAGGGCCAACGATCACTTGTTTTTTTGCAGCATCAAGGCGAATCACATACAGCGCGTCGCCGCCGCCAATGCCCAGGCCTTTGCGCTGACCTACGGTGTAATTGATAATCCCGTCATGATCGCCGAGCTGCGTGCCATCGAGATGTACAATCTTTCCAGAATCAAGCGCGCCCGGCCTCAGCTTTTCAATCACCTTGGCATACCCGCCGCTTGGCACAAAGCATATGTCCTGGCTGTCCGGTTTATCGGCCACAACAAGGCCATAACGCGCAGCCAGGCTACGTGTTTCTTCCTTACTGGCAAGGTGCCCAAGCGGGAAGCGCAGGAAATCAAGCTGCTCCTGGGTGGTGGCAAAAAGAAAATAACTCTGGTCGCGCGTCAGATCAGCTGCGCGGTGCATTTGCGCGCCTTCCATGCCGCCCTTGCGCTGTACGTAATGGCCGGTTGCCATAACATCGGCGCCCAGGTCACGTGCGGTCTGCAGCAGGTCCTTAAATTTGACGGACTGGTTGCATTTCACGCAAGGTATAGGCGTTTCGCCAGCAAGATAGGTATCAACGAAATCATCCATAACGCTTTCCTTGAACTTGCTTTCATAGTTCAGCACATAATGAGCAATACCCAGTGACTCTGCCACACGGCGCGCATCCTGAATATCAAGGCCAGCACAGCACGCACCTTTTTTATTGATCATCTGGCCATGATCATAGAGTTGCAGCGTAATGCCGATAACGTCGTAACCCTGCTCGTGCAAAAGCGCAGCGACGACAGAACTGTCAACGCCTCCTGACATAGCAACCACGACTTTCGTATCCTTGGGCGCTTTATCTATACCGAGCGAGTTCATATTTAAGCCTGTTCTACTCTGCCTTTTACGCGATCCGCCAACGCAGCGCTCAGGAATGGATCGAGGTCACCATCGAGCACGCCTTTGCTGTCACTGGTTTCATAATCGGTTCGCAGATCCTTTACCATCTGGTACGGGTGTAATACGTATGAGCGAATCTGGTGTCCCCACGCATTGTCCGTTTTGGTTGCATTCAGTGCATCCGCTTTTTCTTCACGCAGGCGTATTTCGCGCTCGTAAAGGCGCGCTTTGAGCATCTGCATCGCTTCGGCGCGGTTAGCATGCTGGCTGCGCGAACTCTGGCATTTGACCACGATGCCCGTAGGCATATGGGTAAAGCGCACCGCGCTTTCCGTCTTGTTCACATGCTGGCCGCCTGCACCGCCCGAGCGCATGGTATCCACATGAATATCCTTTTCATCCACCTTGATCTCGATCTTATCGTCAATCACCGGATAGACCCACACACTCGAAAAGCTGGTGTGACGGCGGGCATTGGAATCGAACGGCGATATACGCACCAAACGGTGTACACCCGTTTCCGTCTTTGCCCAACCGTACGCATTATGCCCGCTGATTTTAAGCGTAGCCGATTTAATGCCAGCTTCGTCACCGCGGTTCTCATCAATCAGTTCCGCCTTAAAGCCGCGCCTTGAAGCCCAACGCAGATACATGCGCATCAGGATTTCCGCCCAGTCCTGCGACTCCGTGCCACCTGCCCCTGAGTTGATCTCCAGGAAACAATCATAGCCGTCGGCCTCACCTGAAAGCAGGCTTTCGATTTCAAGCTTATGCAACTGGTCGGCCACCGCTTTCAGTGCCGCTTCCGCTTCACTGAGCATGGCGTCATCTTTTTCGGCCTCAGCCATTTCCGCCAGTTCAATATTATCTTTAAAATCGCGGTCTAAGCGTTCATAGCCAGTAACCAGTTCATCCAGGTGGTTGCGCTCGCGCAGCAGGTCCTGGGCCTTCTTAGCATCGTTCCAAAGATTCGGGTCTTCTGTCAGCGAGTTCAGTTCATCGCGGCGGCGCAGGGCGTTATCCCAGTCAAAGATACCTCCTCAGCAACTCCTGGGACTGCTTGATCTGACGGGATAATGATTCAATTTCGGCTTTCATGGGCCGAAAACTAAGCTGAGTCTACGATTTTGACAAGAAGTAATTAGCTAAAGCAAAAAAAAGGCCACCCGACGGGAGGGCAGCGCTTTTTTTAGGTTAGTATTTACCAGGCCTTCTGGTTCGGTGCGACTTGCGCATTGAACCCGACGCCGGATTGCCAGGTTGCCACCTGCACGGTAGCGCTGCACCCTGGGGCCAGCGTAACCTTGCCCCAGTACTGCGTCGTAGGGTCACCGCCACCAGCGGGGCCCCAGCCGATTTCCAGAATCTCCTTCGAGAAGTTGGAGATCTTGAAGCTGGAACGGCCACTGCTGAAGAACCACCAGTAGAAGCTCAGCACACCGGGAATCAGCACATCGTACCCACGGAAGTTGCGACCGGGCCGCACGAAGTTAGTTGTCCAGCTGCCAGGGCCGGTCACCTTGTACTTATGCTTGCTGTCCACGTCCTGGTAGATCGCGGGGCAAAGCAGCGTACCGAAGCACGCGAGATTATACATGATACGGATCGCCAGAGCGATTCCAAACACCATCCCAAACACAGGCACAGCCGGGTCTTGTAGATAGCTCATCATGACACTGTCCTTGTTCTAGAGAATTCGAACGCGAAACAGACATATAGTAAAGATTTTCAACCCGTCGGACGCTATTATGCATCCATTGAAAATCGTAGATTTCACAATCTAATGGTTAAATTATATTAATATATACAGGTTTGGGCAATAGCTATATCGCCAGATAGCTAGCTGTAACAAAAGCTTAATATAGCGATCCCGTGCCGGTTACAGGGGGTGAAACTACCGCTGGCGGTAGGTCAGACGGCGGCGGCTCTACATTGACGGTAGGCAAGGCCCCATCACCACTCATATTGGCACCCTGGCTGTTATCATTGCTTTTCATGCTATTATCATGCCCCGGAATATAAATCGGACCGCCCGTGATAAAGGCTTCTTCAATGAGTTTAGCGCCAGGATCGGTCATTTCGTTTACGCGCTCACCGGTTGCCAGGTCAACCCTCGCAAGGCTTATGCCCGGAGGAATGCGAAATGGCTTATCCTGCTGGTCTTTAAGTGCATCTTTCATAAACGCAATAAATGCAGGGAGCGCCACAGACGAACCAGTCTCGCGCTTACCCATGGTGCGCGGCTTGTCATAACCAATATAAACCCCTGCAACCAGGTCGGGTGCAAACCCCATAAACCAGGTATCAAGGCTGTCATTGGTAGTCCCGGTTTTACCTGCAACCGTTTTGCCAATTTCCTTGGCGCGCGCACCAGTGCCACGGACTGTTACGCCCTGAAGCATGGACACAATCTGATACGCAACACGCGGGTCAGCGACCTGTTCTCGTATATCAATAGGAATGGGCGGACGCGCGTCCTTGTCCATCCCGGTATCATCTTTCATAACGCAGTTATTGCATTCGCGGTTATCGCGGCGGTAGATGATTTTGCCCTGACGGTCATCAATACGCTCAATCAGCGCAGGGGTAATGCGTTTGCCACCATTGACCAGCATGCCATATGCATTTGCAAGGCGCAGCAACGTCGTCTCACCTGCCCCAAGAACAATAGAGAAATTCGGCGGCGTTATATCGTAAATGCCAAAACGGCGACTGATTTCCAGCACCTTATCAAGGCCAGTAATCTGCGCAAGGCGCACGGTTATTGTGTTGCGTGACTTTTCAAGCCCTACGCGCATAGTGGTCGGCCCAAGATATTCATCGTGGTAATTAGCAGGCCTCCAGTTAGGTTTACCTGCGCCCTGGCTCATTTCCACCGGCGCATCGAGCAGTATGGTTGAAGGCGTAAAGCCATTTTCCAGACCCGCCATATATACGAATGGCTTGAAGGCAGAACCCGGCTGGCGCTTGGCTTGCGTCGCACGGTTGAATTCCGTACCGCCATATGCATATCCGCCCGACATAGCAAGCACACGGCCACTATGCGGGTCCATCACCACAAGCGCACCGTTTACTTCGGGTATCTGCTGCAAGTCCCAGGCGTCATCAGCAGCATCTTTAGCCAGCAGCTTTTTCTGCTCTTCATTGATCGGCCCAACCAGAAGCACATCACCCAGCTTCATAATATCAGAAGGCTTGCGCACTTCCGGGCCAAGCTGGCCATCGGCAATGATACGGCGCGTCCATTTCAGCAAGGCCGTAGGAATAATGCCCTGCTTATTATCAGCAAACATGACCGTAGCCTTTTTCTCATCAAGGCCTGTAACCACACCCAGCTTTTGTGCGCCAAACACATGATACTCATGCTCGGTAAGCAGCTTTTCCAGCTGCGGCTTCATCTCTTCGGGTTTGCCAATAGCCATATGCGCCATCGGCCCCCGATAGCCACGCCTGCGGTCATACTCAACCAGCGCTTTACGCAGGGCTGCATCAGCATATTTCTGCAAGGTAGGATCAAGTGTGGTTTTCACCACCAGCCCACCTTTATATAATACATCGGCGCCATACATTTCCGCCAATTTACGGCGCACTTCCTCTGCAAAGAAATCGGCATGCGCCACTTCACCGGCACTACGTGTGCGCAGTTCCATTGGCTTGGTTTTTGCCTCGGTTGCTGCTTCAGCGGTGATATAGCCCGCCGAGTTCATCTGGTCGATAACCCAGTTGCGGCGCTCAAGCGCCATTTTATAATTCTTCTTAGGGTTATAAATAGTGGGCGCCTTTGGCTGAGTGGCAAGCAGTGCCGCCTCTTCGATGGTCAGTTCATCCATCGATTTATTAAAATAGTTCTGGGCAGCCGCAGCCACACCATACGAACCAAGCCCCAAATAGATTTCATTTAAATAGAGTTCGAGAATCTTGTCCTTGCTGTAAACCTGGCTGATGCGGATAGCGAGGATGGCTTCCTTGATTTTGCGTTCAATGGATTTCTCGCTGGTCAGCAGAAAGTTCTTCACCACCTGCTGGGTGATAGTCGAGCCACCTACCAGTGACTTGCCCTGTCCGTAATTGATAATATTGTCGCGCACCGCGCGTACAATGCCGCTTACGTCAATACCGTCATGTTCATAAAAATTCTTATCTTCAGCTGAAAGAAAGGCATGGATCACGCGCTTGGGAATAGCCGTTAGCGGTACGAATACGCGTTTTTCAGTGGCATACTCCGCCAAGAG
>JAGVKI010000029.1 GCA_020050695.1 Alphaproteobacteria bacterium
ATATTACAGCCCATTTTGATCTTGGCGATATACAGCAATGCATACGGCTCAACATGCTTATAGAAGGCATGCAGCGTAAGGGCATTTCCTGTGAGTATGGCCGTTACAATGCTCCTTCTGAGGCGGATATGGCCATTATAACGCTATGGCGCCAGGAAAAAGTGATTGATGACGCGGCCCAAAGAGGGATTCCGCTGCTTATCATTGAACAGGGGTTTTTCTCGCCGCGTGATAGATGGGTTACATTGGCATGGGATGGCTATAATGGGCTCGGGCGATTTGCACCTGCGCCAGAAGACGATAAGGGCAGGCGCTGGGAAAAAAACTTCGCAAAATTACTCAAGCCCTGGCAGGAGAAAAAAGAAGGGTATGCATTACTCTTCGGGCAGCGGCCAGACCTGTATCTGAAAAAGCATGACATAAATAATGAAAACTGGGCACAGGATGTCACGGATGATCTTGTGGAGCGTGGCCATAAAGTGATGTACAGGCCACATCCGTATGTTCGCATGCAATCGGGGGGCAAGGTGTTTGTACCAACGGGTGCCGTACTCTCGCCAGATTCAATGAATGCATCCTTGGAGCAGGCCGCTTTCTGCGTAACATTATGTACGAATGCTGCTGTTGAAACCGTGCTGGCTGGATATTCAACCATTGCCCTGGACAAGGCATCCATGGCGTGGCCGGTTACCTCACACAGCCTGGACGATCCTTATTATTACCCTGACCGTTTGCCATGGTGCCATGATATGGCGTGGCGGCATTGGAACTTTGCCGAACTAAAAAACGGCAAGGCGTGGGAGCATGTAAGTACGGTCATGTATGGCGGATAGTCGCCACGCATTCAAATGGCTTGACGCCGGCAGGCTATACTTTTATCCACGAACTATGGATATTTTTTCCCGCCAGTTTGCTATCTACCCACTAGCATTCATATTTGCAGTATTGCCGGCAATAGCACTCTCTTACGGTATACTCATTGCTACGGTGCTGCCGTTACTTGGCCTGTTTTTGCTTTGGTATACGGGTGTTCAGAGAGACGCATTACCATTGCTTGCGAAAGCGGGTCTGGTTGGATTTTCCGTAATGGCATGGCCGGTACTATCAAGCCTGTGGTCACTCACACCGCGCGTAACATTGGTAACCTCGCTGCGCATGGGGGGGATCATCATGTTTGGTGTCTGGTTATTGATTCTGCTTAAACGCAAAGAGTATTTCCCCAGGATATTTGCCAGTAGTTTTGTTGCAGGGTTATGGATTACAGCGGTTATGCTCTGTAGCCAGATGTTGCCAAGGGGCGGCATTTTCACTGCAGCGACAGATATTTTTGATATCGATCCCAATATTTTGCTCAGCAAAGATATTAATCGCGGTTTATGTGCAATGGCTGTCCTGGCGTGGCCTGCGCTTCTTGCCGTCTACGCGGTCGGCAAGCGCTGGCACATCTTTCTTATGTCGTTTTTAATAGTGGCGGGTGTGCTTGGTATGCATAGCCTTTCGGCCAAAGTAGGGGTTATAGCGGGGGTATTTTCATTTTATGCGGTGCTGTATGGCCGCCGCGCGGTTGCTCCTGTGCTGTTATATAGTGCGCTGCTGTTTGTGTTTGCCTGGCCGGCGGTATTTTACTTCGGTGAAGATTGGATACGTGAGCATGTGTATGAGCATGTGCCGGATTCGTCTAAACACCGAATCGAAATCTGGCATTTTGCAATGGAAAAATGGCAGGAAAAACCATTCATTGGGTGGGGCGTTGATACGTCGCGCGTAATGCCGGGCGGAATGGAAGAAGTGCACCCGACATGGGTTGCCATGCCGATGCACCCGCATAATGCCATTATCCAGATATTATTGGAGCAGGGCATTATCGGCTTGGGTCTTGCCTTTATAGCCATTGTGATGGCACTGCGCTTTGTACTGGGAATGTATCAGGAGAATGCGCTGGCCCGTGCCGCCATTACTGCTACTGTTATTTCCTATCTCATGATCGGTTTTTCAGCATTCAATCTTTGGCAGGCGTGGTGGGTATCGCAGCTATTCATCAATGCCATTTTGATAGTGGCATTTCTTGGGATAAAAGTAGAAAGCCTGCAAGAAAGCTAAAAAACATTAACCTTTTGTTTTCTAATAGCTAAAATATCATATAAAACACTGGTTTTTTTACACTAATTACGGTAATATCCTACCCTGTTGAAATTACAAGGCTTTGCCAGTAAGCCGCTGAATAGGGAAGAAAAAATGATCATAAGCCGCACCCCGTACCGTATTTCATTTTTCGGTGGAGGTACTGATTACCATGCATGGTATCAGGAGCATGGCGGCGCAGTTCTTTCAACCAGCATCAATCATTACTGCTATCTCAACTGCCGTTTCCTTCCTCCTTTTTTCAAGGAAAAATCACGCATTATCTGGTCGCGCATTGAACATGTGATGGAGCATGACGAGATTCAGCATCCGGCAGTACGCGGCGTACTGAAGTATCTGGGTATGGAGCATGGCCTCGAAATTCACCATACCGGCGATTTGCCTGCACGTTCTGGCCTTGGTTCAAGTTCTGCATTTACCGTAGGTCTGCTCAATGCGCTTAATGCCCTTCAGGGGCAGATGAGCAGCAAGCGTGAACTGGCCTGCGAAGCAGTGCATATTGAGCGTGATGTGCTTAAGGAAAATGTAGGCGTACAAGACCAGATCGCAACGGCCTTTGGTGGCCTCAATAAGATTACTATTACACCGGGCGGCGATTTTACCGTAGATCCTGTGATTATGCGTAATGGCCGCTTGCAGGAACTGCAGCGCCACTTCATGCTGTTCTTTACTGGCGTTTCGCGCACTGCATCTGATATTGCCAAAGAACAGATCAAAGCGACCACTGACAAGAAAGCCGAACTGTTCGCCATGCGCCAGCTGGTGGATGACGCGCTGAACGTATTGGCCGGTGAAGAGGATATTACGGAATTCGGCCATCTCCTGCATGAAACATGGCAGCTGAAGCGCTCACTGGCAGCGGGTATCGCTCCTGGCTTCGTGGATGATATTTACGCTAAAGCCCGCGCTGCTGGCGCTATTGGCGGCAAGCTGCTCGGTGCAGGCGGCGGCGGGTTTATCCTGTTCTTCGTTCCGCCAGAACGCCAGATGCGCGTTATGAATGCCCTGGAAGATCTGCTTTGGGTGCCGTTTGAATTTGAAAATACCGGTGCCAGCATTGTGTATTACGACCATAATTCGTTCTCGCGCACTGCAATGACCCGCCGTGATTTTTACCATCTCAAGGATCGCCAGGAAGAGCCTGTACAAGAGCAGGATTCCAATGTTATCTCCCTGCAGCAGGTTGCGCGTAAGCGTCTGCTGACTGTGTAAAGACCAGGAATTAAGGACCAAGATGCAATCCCTGATACGCAATTCCATTCAGGCTACCAAAGCTACCATAGAACTCGCCCTTGCTGATGCCCAGTTGATTGCATCGGTGGAAGCGGCAGGCCTGCGCTGCATTGAAGCACTTAAAGCGGGTAAGAAAATCCTGCTGGCAGGTAATGGTGGCAGCGCTGCGGATTCGCAGCATATCGCAGCAGAACTGGTAAGCCGTTTGAACTATGACAGGCCGGGGCTTTCTGCCATTGCGCTGACTACGGATACGTCCGCGCTTACGGCAATTGGCAATGACTACGGCTATGACCGCGTGTTTGCGCGCCAGCTTGAGTCCATAGGACAGGCGGGCGATGTGTTTATCGCTATTTCCACTTCCGGCAATTCTTCTAACATTCTTGCTGCACTCGAAGCAGCGGGCAGCAAAGGCATTGCAACCATTGGCCTGACCGGTAAAAGCGGCGGCAAAATGGCTGGCATGTGCGACATCACGCTTAAAATGCCATCTAGCTGCACGCCGAATATTCAGGAGTGCCATATTATGTTCGGCCATATCATCTGCCAGATGATTGAAGATACGATATTTGGCGCTGAATATAATCCTAAACGCCAGACGGCCTAATTATCATGCACGCTATTATTCTTGCTGGCGGCTTTGGCACTCGCCTTCGCACCGTGGTTTCCGATGTTCCAAAACCGCTCGCACCTATAGGCGCCAAGCCGTTTCTTGCATGGCTTATTGAATCGCTGGCTTCCCAGGGCGTTACTGGCGTGACGTTAAGCGTGCATCACGAATGGGAAAAAATCCGTGATTATTTTCAGGCCAATCCTGCTCCCATACCGCTTAGCTACGCGGTAGAAGATAAACCGCTTGGGACAGGCGGTGCCATGGCATATGCCATGCGTGAGGCAGGTATACAAGCGCCAGTGCTGGTGGTCAACGGCGATACGTTTGTAAAAGCCGATATTGCAGCATTCTATAAGCTGCATGTAAAAGCGGGCGCTGAGATGAGTATGGTGCTGCGCGCTGTCGAGGATACCGGACGTTATGGCCAGGTGCTTATATCAGGTGGCGTGGTAACGGCATTCCAGCCAGGCAAGGCAGGGCAGGCAGGTTATATCAATGCAGGCGTGTATGTTTTATCCCCGTCTATTTTTGAGAAGCAATCCGTGCCGGAGGCCTTTTCATTTGAGCAGGATTTCATGCAGCCGTATGTAGGCACCTTAAAACCCCGCAGTTTTATTGCCGATGACTATTTTATCGATATAGGAATACCCGATGATTATGCTAGGGCATGCATGGAACTGCCTAAAACTATTATGGGCCTGAAATCATTGTAAAAAAGCAACATGCGGCCACTGCATAGCTGCATTCTGGTGAATTAATGCCAGATGGGTTGACTCGACTAACCATCGTTCTATAGTACCGCGTCATATTCAAGACGCTGCTGCAAGGCACCCTCGCATTACATGGCCATACCATGACTGTTCTATATATCGCACTCGGTCTTTCTCTTTTTCTCCTCAGCGCTGGTTTTGCGGCGCTATGCCATAACCTGAAGGAAGACTGAGATGACTATTATTCTTGCTATCATAGGTGTGGTGACGGCGTGTCTTTTCGTCTACCTGCTTGTTGCTCTCCTGAAACCGGAAATATTCCCTTAAACCTTACGCGAATCAAACCATGCATTCTGCTGTTTATATTGCTATTTGCCTTTTGTTGCTCGGGATATGCATTGTTCCCTTAGGCACTTACATAGCGCGTGTTTACACGGGCAAAGTGTGGCTGGAAAAGCCGCTTGGCTGGCTTGAGCGCCTTATTTATGCGCTGGCTGGTATAGACAGCCGCAAGGAGATGTCATGGCGCACTTACACATCGGCGGTGCTGATTCTTGGTGCTATTGGCTTTTTATTCCTGTTCGCCATTTTTTCCTTCCAGCACATCCTGCCGTTTAACCCGCAGGCAGTAGGTGGGCTTTCGCCAGATCTTGCTTTTAATGCCGCTATCAGCTTTGTGACCAATACCAACTGGCAGAGTTATGCCGGTGAATCAACACTCAGCTATTTCTCGCAGATGGTAGGCGTAACGGTGCAGAATTTCCTGTCGGCTGCAACGGGCATGGCGGTTGGTATTGCGTTTATTCGTGGCCTAACGCGCAAAAAATCTGAAACGATTGGCAATGCGTATGTCGATGTGGTACGCGGCATATTATATATATTGCTTCCGATCGCATTCGTGTTTTCACTATTCCTTGCATCGCAGGGCGTTATCCAGAACCTGAACGGTTACACGAAGTTTACCTCTATCTTTAGCGGCGAGGAGATGCAGATTGCGCAAGGCCCCGTAGCATCGCAGGTGGCGATTAAAATGCTGGGCAGCAACGGCGGTGGTTTCTTTAATGCCAATGGCGCGCATCCTTTTGAGAACCCGACGCCGCTGACCAATATGCTGCAAATCATCTATATGCTGCTGATACCTGCATCACTGCTTTACAGCTTTGGCGTTATGGCTGGTGACCGCAGGCAGAGTTTTGTGTTGCTTGCAGCGGTGATGATCATCTTCCTGCCATTGCTTGCATTTGCTGTATATGAAGAAACCCATGGCAATCCCTGGATTCCAACGGGTACGGTCAATATGGCTGCGGGCAATATGGAGGGCAAGGAAGTGCGCTTTGGCACAGGCAGTTCCGCGTTATGGGCAGCGGCAACCACGGCAACTTCCAATGGTTCCGTGAACTCCATGCATGATTCTTTCCTGCCGCTTGGCGGCATGATTCCGCTGATGTTTATTCAGTTCGAAGTGTTATTCGGCGGTGTAGGCAGCGGTGTATACGGCATATTGATGTTTGTGCTGCTGACCGTGTTCATGGCGGGGCTTATGGTAGGGCGCACGCCAGAATATCTGGGAAAAAAGCTTGGGCCGTTTGAAATTAAAATGGCGTCGGTGGTTATGGTTCTGCCTGGCGCTCTGATGCTGGCAGGCACGGCGATTGCGGTGAGTCTGGAAGCAGGGCAGGCGGGGCCGCTTAATACCCACGCCCATGGCTTTACGGAAATTCTTTACGCATTTGCATCAGCCTCGAATAATAATGGCAGCGCCTTTGCAGGTCTAAGCGCCAATTCACCCTTCTATAATATAGCACTTGGCATTTGTATGTTCCTTGGCCGTTACTGGCTGATGATTCCGGTGCTGGCCATTGCCGGCGCTATGGCGTCACGTGGAACTATGGCGCAGAGCGCAGGCACGCTTCCTACGCACACGCCGCTATTTACCATCATGCTATGCTTTATCATTTTGCTCAATCTGCTGACCTACCTGCCATCGATTGCACTGGGGCCGATTGCTGAGCATCTTTACCTTGAAAATATTGTGCAGAACGGCCTATGACACATCATCCCGCAACCACTACGCATGTGAACATGACGCAGGCCATACTCGGTATGTTTGGCAAGCTGCGCCCGATGAACCAGCTTCGCAATCCTGTGATGTTTGTGGTGTATTGCTGCATGATCGCCGCAACCATACTGTACCTCTATCACGCAGTGACTGGGGAAGAAGTAGGGCATGAGCCAGCGTGGTTTACACTATGGGTAGCGCTGTGGCTGTGGTTTACCATATTATTCGCCAATTTTGCTGAAAGCATTGCTGAAGGCCGCGGTAAGGCGCAGGCCGAATCGCTGCGCGCACTGCGCCGCGAGGTCAATGCCAAGAAGCTTCGCAGTGCCAAACAGCTAGATGACTATCAGGTGGTGCCAGCCTGTAATTTGAAAAAAGATGCGCTGGTACTGGTGGAAGCGGGTGATTTTATTCCTGGTGACGGCCAGGTAATTGACGGTATCGCCTCGGTTGATGAAAGTGCTATTACGGGTGAAAGCGCGCCGGTTATACGTGAAAGCGGCGGTGACTCCGATGCCGTAACAGGCGGTACACGCGTACTATCTGACTGGCTGGTTATCCGTATTACCGCCAATGCTGGCGAAAGCTTTATTGACCGCATGGTATCGCTGGTAGAAGGCGCCAAGCGCCAGAAAACGCCTAACGAAGTGGCGCTGTCTATCTTGCTGGCGGCGCTTACCTGGATTTTCCTGCTGCTGACCGTAACGCTCATGCTGTTTTCCGTTTACAGCGTTAAAGTATCCGGTACTGGCCAGCCCATTAGCATTACTATGCTTATTTCGCTGCTGGTATGCCTTGTGCCTACGACCATTGGCGGCCTGCTTTCAGCTATTGGCATTGCGGGTATGAACCGCCTTTTGCAGGCGAATGTGATTGCCTCGTCGGGCAGGGCTGTGGAAGCGGCGGGCGATGTGAATTGCCTGCTTCTGGATAAGACAGGCACCATTACGCATGGTAATCGCCAGGCGGTTGAGTTCTATCCTGCCGATGGGGTCGATATTAAAACGCTCGCTGAAGTGGCGCATTTCTCATCGCTTTCCGATCACACGCCGGAAGGCAAAAGCATCGTGCAGCTGGCGCGCCGCAAATATAATATCTCTGAAAATGCAAGCGTGCCTGAAGGCAGCGAGTTTATCGATTTCAGCGCGGAAACCCGTTATAGCGGCCTGAAGATCGGCCAGCGTCTTATTTTAAAAGGTGCATCCGACGCGGTGGAAAAACACGTGCAGCGCTGCGGCAAGCAAATGCCTGGTGATGTAACCCGTAAAGTAGAAGAAGTAGGCCGTAGTGGCGGCACCCCGCTTGTTGTGGCTGACGATGACAAGGTGCTGGGCGTTATTTACCTTAAAGACGTGGTAAAGGCCGGTATCAAGGAGCGCCTTGCTGATCTTCGCCGTATGGGCATCAAGAGCATTATGATCACGGGCGACAACCCGTTGACCGCAGCAGCCATTG
>JAGVKI010000224.1 GCA_020050695.1 Alphaproteobacteria bacterium
AGAGCAGCATCGTCGCGGCACAAGGTATCCATACGCATCTTGATGTCACTGAGGGCTTTGCCATAAGCAATGGCCGCGAGCAGGCGTTGCTCAAAAGCAGACAGGTCAGCGTCGGCAGCAGGCAGGGTAATATAAAGCTTAGCGCCGGAATTTTCTTCGTCAGGATAAAATTTGGCGTCAAAGCCGTAGGCGACAAGAATATCGAATGCCAATTTGGCAGCTTTCTCCTGAGGCACGGTAAAATGCTTCTGGAAGTCGGTCGCATGCTTCAGTTCATAGCCGGGGCATACAACGTTGAGCAGGTCTTCAAACTGGATTGCCATACTTATAAATCACTCTATCTCGTTACTATGGTTTTTGTCGTATAATATATATTATGGAAAAAACAGATGGCCACAAATGATCATTTAGGCAGGTTTTTCTCGATAAGCCTGATAACTTTGTCTGAATCAGGCTCTGTCGTGGAATTGAAGTAATCCAGTAGATGGCCGTTGCCATCCACCACGTATTTGTGGAAGTTCCATTTAGGCCCGGTGCCAAATCCCAGCACGTCATAGGCCCATTTATAAAACGGATGCGCATTATCGCCGGTGACTTCCTGTTTGCTGGTCATAGGAAATGTCACGCCATAATTCAGTTCGCAGAATTTTTTGATTTCTTCGCCGCTTCCAGGCTCCTGCTCGCCAAAATCATTCGACGGCACACCAATGATCACCAGCCCCTTATCCTTATATTTGTCGTATAGCCCCTGCAGTGCCTTGAACTGGGGTGTAAAACCGCATTTGGAGGCTGTATTGACGATCAGCAGTACCTTACCCTTAAAATCAGACAGCGGCAGCGGCTTGCCGTCCAGTGTTTCAAATGTGAAGTCGTAAGCGCTCTTATCAGTTGCATCAGCAGATGACATATTCGGGTGCAGCAATGTCATGGCGATTACTCCATACATGAAAAGACGGTTCACAACGCGCATTATAATCCTCTAGTTTTTCTTATATTTCAATCATCATATTGTCATACCCCGGAACCACCCCTGATGGCAACTCCGATAGTAATCTGGAATAATCCAGTTGGTGATCCATGTGGGTCAGCACTGCCAGTTCCGGTTTTACCTTTTTGATCCAGCCTAGCGTGCGCTCTACCGTTGAATGGGTCATGGACTCCGTATAGCGCAGGCAATCGACCACCCAGACTTTAACGCCGCGGAGCGCCTCAAACGCCGTATCGGATAGCTGGTCAACATCGGTGGAATACGCAAAATCACCAAAACGGAACCCCAGCGACGTACTGCGGCCATGCTGCTGCTTGAAGGCAACCACATCAACGCCCAGCACTGAGAAAGGCTGAATATCGCCGTCCGGGATGATATTGGGTATTACACTGGCCCGATACCAGATGGTTTGAGGCTTTTGCTGGAATATATAGCCAAAGCGGCTCTCAAGGGCCGTCAGAGTGCGTGCATCGCCATAGATTGGCATGGAGTCATTCTTGAGGTAGTTAAATGAGCGTATGTCATCCATTCCATGGGTATGGTCGGCATGCTCGTGGGTATATATAATGGCGTCCACCCGGCGTATATTGTTAGCCAAAGCCTGGGCGCGCATATCAGGCGACGTATCAACAAGTAGGTTCATCCCGTTGATTTCAATCAGAATTGATACACGGGTACGCTTATTCTTAGGGTCACTGGACGTGCACACCTCACAATCACAGCCAATCATGGGAACGCCAGTTGATGCACCACATCCCAGCAGCGTTACCCTCATGCAGCAACACCTTCGGCTGGGTATGGAACCTTGTCAAAAAGCCTAAAAAAGTTTTCTGTTGTGGCCTTTGCACAGGCTTCTTCTGAAATACCCTTAATATCTGCCAGCATCTTATTGGTATGCACCACAAAAGACGGCTCGTTGCGCTTGCCACGGTGCGGAACCGGTGCCAGGTATGGCGCGTCGGTTTCCACCAGCAAACGATCCAGCGGCGCATCCACAATCGCATCGCGAATGGCCTGGGCGCTTTTAAAGGATATAATACCCGACAAGGAGATGTAGAATCCAAGTTCCAGCGCTTTTTCAGCAAGGTATTTGGAGGAGGTAAAGCAGTGTATAAGGCCTTTAAATGCCCCCTTGCCCATCTCTTCGGTTAAAATCTGTACTGTGTCCTCGTCCGCATCACGGGTATGTACGATCAGCGGCAGCCCGGTTACCCTTGCCGCCTTGATATGCTCAAGGAAACTGACCTTCTGGATCGCACGGTCGCTGGTTTCATAGTGGTAATCCAGCCCGGTTTCTCCAATACCGATCACCTTGGCACTTGAGGTCTTGGCAATAAGCTCTTCTGCTTTCGCGATTTCCTGAGTGCCGGAATCATTCGGGTGCACACCCACCGAGCAATAGATGCCCTCATAGCACTGCGCTATGCCATGCACCTCGTCAAACTCGGACATCTCAGTGCAGATGGTCTGCATGATGCCGACCCCGGCCTGTCGGGCACGTGAAATAACCCCATCAAGGTCTTCTTTGAAATCGGGAAAATTGAGGTGGCAATGACTATCAACCAGCATAGGACTACATCACCTCCCTGACGCTCACGCCGCTTTCTCTACAAAGCGCGGAAATACTGGCTCGGGGGGGTTAAGCGCTACCCCGGGGACAAGCCTGTTTTCAGACGTAATCGAGGCAAAGGAACGCTTATCTTCACCCACACATAACTGCGCCAGAATTTTACCTGAAGAGTGCGGCATAACCGGCTGTATCATGATGGCAATCACGCGGATATATTCGAGCAGCACGTAAAGCACCGCTTCCATGCGTTTGGGGTCTTCCTTTTTCAGCTTCCAGGGCGCCTGTACGTCAATATAGGCATTGGCGCTATTGGCAAAGCCCACCACATAGTCGAGTGCGATATGGAACCTATAGGAATCAATGGCCTCCATAAAGTTCTTCACGTCACCATACATGGCTTTAAGGGCTGCCTCATCCTCAGCGCTCAGTGCTTCATTGGAAGGGACCTTGCCATCGGTATTCTTAGCGACCATGGACAATGTACGCTGCACCAGGTTACCGATATTATTGGCCAGTTCGCTGTTAACGCGGTTTATCAACCCCTCGCGGGAGAAATTTCCATCATTTCCAAAGGGTACTTCGCGCATCATAAACCAACGCGTCTGGTCTAAACCAAACTCATCTACCAAAGCAGCGGGCGCAACGGCGTTACCCAGCGACTTGGACATTTTCTCGCCTTCGATTGTCCACCAGCCATGGGCATAGACCTTCTCAGGTAATGGCAGGTCGGCGGCCATCGGAATGCCGGCCAGTAGACCGTGTGGAAACGGATAATGTCCTTACCCACCATATGCACATTGGCAGGCCAGAAGGCTTTATAATCAGCTGCCCCCTCGTCTGGATAACCAAGCGCGGAAAGGTAATTGGCCAATGCATCCAGCCATACATACATGACATGTTTTTCATCGCCAGGAACCGGAATACCCCATGAAAAGGTCGTTCTAGAGATAGAAAGGTCTTTCAGGCCACCTTTTACAAAGCTTACCACCTCGTTTTTACGGGTTTCAGGGCCAATAAAAGCCGGATTCTTGTCAAAATAGGCAAGCAACTTGTCTTCAAAGGCTGAAAGACGGAAAAAATAGCTAGGTTCTTCGACCCATTCAACCTCAGCGCCAGTAGGGGCAAGCTTGCCTGCGCCCTTAGGATTATCGACCAGTTCGGACTCCTGATAATAGGCTTCATCGCGAACCGCGTACCAACCCGAATAGCTACCCAGATAGATATGGCCGCGCTCTTCCATTTTTTTCCATAAGCCTTGCGCCGATTTAATATGGCGCGGCTCGGTGGTGCGAATGAAATCATCATTGCTGATATTCATCAGCCCGGTCAGGTCACGGAAATACTGCGAGTTGGCATCGGCTAGCGCCTGCGGCTGCATATTTGCCAGTTTAGCGGATTTTTCCACCTTCTGCCCATGCTCGTCCGTGCCGGTCAGGAACTTCACGTTATAACCGCACAGGCGTTTGAAGCGCGCAATCACGTCGCAGGCGACCGACGTATAGGCATGGCCAATATGCGGACGGTCGTTCACATAATAAATGGGAGTGGTGATGTAAAAATTATTATTGCTCATATGATTAACTAGGCAGCCATGTTCCCGATCTGGAACCCTTCTTTGGATAATAACGAGTGGATATAGGTAATAACCACTTGTTTGTAATCCAGATGCAGCTTTTCCGCCAATAAAAACTGATCCATCGCCTGCTGCCACTTAGCTGCCCAGACCGCAGCCGGGTGAATGCGCGCCATGGCAGAAAGCACAGCCCCCTCTTCCTGCGATACCGGTTCTACCCCGCCTGCTCCGCCTACAGCTACCCGGGTAGCGCGTGCCAGCAGGCAGAGTACCAGCCGGGAGAACATCTGCCAGTTGCTATGAACGGCGCCCGAGCCAATGGAATCGGCAAAGGCCTGAAGCTTCTTCGGTTCAATATTGGGAATGGACTCGAGTAAGTTGAGCAACTTAGCGTACACATCAACCGCTTTTCTTTCATGCAGCATCAGGCCAACGCCTGGCGCAAAATTGGAAAGCACACCAAGCGTCTTTACATATTCAGCGCTATTGCCCGGCGCGATCTGACGAAGCACATGGGCAAAGTCTTCCTGCTCAAGGGGCTTCAGCTTAAGCAGGCGGCAACGTGAACGGATGGTAGGAAGCAGCCTGCCCGCATTATGCGCAATCAGAATAATCACGGCCTGAGGTGGTGGCTCCTCCAGAATCTTGAGAATGGCATTGGCCGAATTGTTATTGAGCGCGTCCGCCGGATCGACAATCACCACACGGCGCTCGCCCTCACCTGGCGTAAGCGACAGGAATTCAGCAATCTGGCGCACCTGCTCTACCGGGATAACCTGGTTTTTTTCTTCCTTCTTGGGATCATGCAGCGGCTCGACCACCAATAAATCCGTATGCGAACCAGCAGCCACCCGGCGAAACACGGGATGATCCGGCGTCATGTCAAAATGGGGTTTACCGGCCAACAGCGCACGGGCAAAGCGGTAGGCGAGTGTCGCCTTGCCTATCCCCTCGCCGCCGGAAAATATCCAGCCATGGGCAAGCTTGCCGCTGGCCATATCATGCATAAGCAGTTCTTCTGCCTCGCGGTGGCCATACAGTTCAGTCGCTATTTTCGGGGAAAGTTCGTCTTCGTCCGTCATCAAAATTAATGATCCTGTGGCACAAGCGATAATCCTAAGCGCTTATTTACACCATCAACCACCTGCTTGTGCAATGCGATTTTATCCTGCACGGCATTCATCACTACGCAGCGTCCGGGTTCATTCTTGGCAATGGATAAAAAGCCTGCCCGGATACGGTGATGGAAATCCAGATCCATGGATTCAAAACGTGTCTCGTCCCCTCGCCTGCTTGCGGCACGCGCCAGCCCTTCGGACGGGTCTATATCAAACAGCAATGTCAGCTGCGGCATGCAGTTACCCAGCGTCAGGTGGTGCAGCATCTCAATATAGTTTGGGGAAATGCCTTTACCCACCCCCTGGTAGACACGGGTGGAATCGGCAAAGCGGTCAAAGATAACATGCTTGCCTTGCTCAAGCGCCGGGCGCACCAGGCGGTTCATGTGATCCAGGCGAGCAGCGTAAAATAAGAGTGTTTCGGTATCTGCGTCCCAGCTATCAGCATCCCCGGTGACCAGCAACTGACGGATACGCTCAGCCCCCGGCGAGCCGCCCGGCTCGCGCGTGGCAATATAGGGAAGTGCAGCTGCTGCAAACGCTTTGCATAGCAACTGCGACTGCGTGGATTTACCACTGCCCTCGCCGCCTTCAAAGCTAATAAAAAAACCGCTCATGAATATGCGCCACCTGATAATTACCTGAAGCAACACAGGTAGCAAAGCATATGCGGCAATGCAAATTATTCGTATTTACACCCTACCAGAGGTTATCGTTTCCTGTAGGCTTCGGGCGATCAGGCTGCGGGTTTTCATCCTTGCTTTCAGGCTGCGTATCATCAAACACAGGTTGCTGCGCTGGCTTTTGCTCCTGCGGTCTCATCAGTTCAGGCTCGGCAATTGAGGTAAGTGGCTGTGCCGGTTCGTCGGCTTGCAGCTGGGCAGCTTCAGGTGCCGCGCTTTCTACAACAGGTACGCTGGCTACTGCTACGGGTTCCTCTTTTACGGTAGCTTCCTTTGCGATGGGAGCCACGCTGGCCAACGCGCCTGCAGGTGCTTTATATTTATTGGCAAGTTCCAGCAGCACACGCCAATTGGACTGTGACTGGATTATATAATAAACGAGCGGCAGTAACTGGCGTTTATGCCAATCCATGAGCACATCATCACCAAGTGCGGCGAACTTCTCGCGGTCGATCATCTGGAAGCCAGCAAGTTCCATTTTTTTGCCGCCAGGAAGTTCGATCTGCAGGCGCTGCGTGGTAAGCAGGCCTTTTTCCTGTAACTGCTTGCCCAGTTCACGCGCATGCATCATCTGTTCATGATAGGATATACAGAATTTCAGCACACCATTGGTATATTCAGAGGGCTGGCGATTTTCATCATACAGCGCCGGGCCTGCATTTGAGTCCTTGGTAAGCGCCACATCATCCACACATAACGTAAGCTGGTCGCTACCGGGTGATTCCATAAACACGAAAGGATATTTACGCACATACGCAGGAACGTAATAGCCCTCACGCCAGCGGTTATTTTCATCGATAAGATAGTTTTCCTGCTCAAACCCAACCAATGCTACAGGCACCGCCTGCGCTGAGGTGGTAAAAACGATAGGATAGAGTTTAGCGGCTTCCATCAAA
This sequence comes from Alphaproteobacteria bacterium, assembly GCA_020050695.1. GTDB lineage: Bacteria > Pseudomonadota > Alphaproteobacteria > Rickettsiales > SXRF01 > JAGVKI01. Next base: position 6,829 of record JAGVKI010000224.1, read on the forward strand.
TCAGCACTGGCAAGTGGAATGGAATTGGTCTGGCGGGCAAATGCAAAATCCATATTATTGCGCAGGCGTGCATTCGCATGGCGATCTACCGTAATTACATGCGGATCAACAAAGAATAACGGGCGCATGGCAACGCTGGTAATACCCGCTTCCTCGGCGATACCATGTATCTGTGGCTGGCTGGCGCTAGACATTATAATAACCTTTATCTTGATTAAGGCTTTATTCTAGCCGCGAAAGGTTAAAAATAGAGAAAAATTAGCGCCCGGAACAGGGCGGTTTTCAGCCGTGGCCCACCTCAAGGTTTTCATCGCCCTGCATACGCAGTTCTTCGGGCAGCTGATCCCAGCTATATGCGCGATTACGGCCCGCATGCTTGGCAGCATAAAGCGCCTGGTCAGCCTGGTTAAGCATGGCCTCGACCGAGACAGCGCCAAATTCGATGGAAGCCACCCCAAGGCTAATGGTGAAAGTAATCGTGTTTTTCGACGTCGATTCAACGATAGTACGCATACGCTCAGCGGTTTTCATGGCATCGGCCAGTGTTACATGGGGCAGCAGCACTACGAATTCTTCGCCGCCATAGCGTCCGACCAGATCGCTGGCGCGTTTTCCTGATTCCAGCAACGTAGCCAGGTGCTTGATCGCCTGGTCACCCATGGCATGGCCGTGCGTATCATTGATTTTCTTGAAGTGATCAATATCAATCATAATGCAGCTGATAGGCTGGTTATGACGCACTGCCCCCGCCCAATAACCTTCCGACTGCTCAAAGAACGAACGGCGATTAAGACTGCCAGTCAGCGGATCGCGTGTGGCAAAAAATTCGAGGGTTTTGTTTTTTGTCTTAATTTCAATACGCTGGCGTTTAAGTTCGCCGATCATCTGGCGCATGCGGTTATTCTTACGTTCAATGCGCGATAAGTTATCGATGGTAAGCAGCGTGCCGCGATAGCTGCCATCTTCACCTATAATCGGGGTGGTATTTACGGAAACAGGTGCTGGCTTTGTCATACTGCCCGCCTGCAAACGAAGCAGTATACTGCTGCTGGATTCATGGTGTTTGCAGGAACGCTCCCACGGATATAAAGCACCTTCCGGCGCATTCTCCGGCCAGTTCCATGAAAATTCATCAATAGGCTGGCCCTCGAGTTCGGATGGCTGCTTGCCACAAAGTTCTGCGAACATTTCATTGGCCAGTACGATTTTCTGGTCATTATCTAAAATGATCACGCCTTCGACCAGTGTATTGAAGGAATTACGAATACGCTTGGGAATAGCTTCGGATGAACTCATGGTTAGCAGGCCATGCAACACGCGATAGACCAGCAAGGTAAAAAGCAAAATGCCAAAGACTGAAAAGAAGATAAACAGGCGCGTTATGTCTTCCTGGAAAAAAGCCTCTATCGGGTTTGCAGAAAAAAGCGGCGGGAAACTCAATTCCACCTGCCCCCATGGCTCTTCATTGATGGCTATAGGTACCTTAACCTCAGAGTCGCTTGAAAGTTCACCGTCACTGCTTTTCCAAGTCGCCTCGTGGCTGCCAAGCTGCATGAGCAGCTTCCCATCAACGGTACGCACACCCATTGATTTTAAATCCGGGGTGCGCTTAAGCATTGCCTCCAATACCGGGGTAGCCTGTGCGGGGTCATTTCTTTGAAGTGCCGCCGAGTAGGTTACTGCCGCATATTCAGCCGCCAGTTTGCGCTGCATCAAAATAGCCTGCGTGCGATCCGGGATCAAACCCAGATACCAGGCAGAACTCAGCAGGATCAACATCACGTTCGTGAGCAAAAATGCGACCTGAATGCCTATCCACAAAGGACTGCGTGCAACAGCGGTGTTTTCGGACTTTTTCTTGGGCATGTTCCAGGTGCGCTTACTCAAACATTCGTTCCATATTTTTCTCGCGCAGTGTAATACGCTTCTGGTCAACCTGCGAGAGATATTCCAGCATTTCAGTAGGATCAAGCTTGCGCCAGCGCCTGGTAAGACCAAGCAGTGTCGCCAAAAGTGTGAAAAGAGAACGGCTGAAGAACAGGGCATAGCCGACACTGAAAGTACTCAGGGATACAATCCCCGCCATCGTTATTTTACCTGCCGTCGGCGAATAGGCCGCATACGTATTTGCGGTCTGATCGAGCCTTCTTTCAACATACGCCAGGTTCACTTCCGGCTGAGCGTCGTTACGGGTGATCGCATGCGCCATATTATCAATCACCTGGTAAATCTGCAC
>JAGVKI010000294.1 GCA_020050695.1 Alphaproteobacteria bacterium
CGGGCAGCGTGGTAATAATCTGGCCAGTACGAACGCCACGGTCAATATCGGTAAGGGAGTTGATCACATGGTTGGTCTGCGCTGTCAGGATAACCGGTGGTACATATTCTTTGCCATACCCGTAGGCGTCGGCATGAATATCGTATTGCGGGGGCATCTTGGGATCGTTATCGGCCTGGTCAGTCAGCGAGGATTGAAGGGTAAAAAGACCTTCACCTCCGCTGCGGTCAAACACATAATAACCTGCGCCGGATTCCTGCTTATCAAGTTCGGCATTGTAATCGCTGGCGCGATATGAATTGCCGAGTAAGGTATGAATACTTCTAAGCAGGCTCATGGCCGCAGTTTCCCCTAAGACCGCTAGTGTGATAATTTAATCTAGCATAGTTTCCTCAGGGCATTGTTAAGGTTTGGTTAAAAATAAATTAACCGCACCACAGTAAGCATCTGTTATAATAAGATTTATACATTTTTATCGTTCAATTTTCTGCTCTGGCTCATCATGTTCCAGCAGTGATTTGAGGCGCGAGGTAATAGAAACAGCCCGTGTCCATGCTTCTTTTATCTCCACATACGGTTCCCGCGCAATGAGTACGGTTGGCCTGCTTATGGTTAACCCTACCACCGATCCGTCCTCTGAACGTAGCAGCGGAAAAGTCAGCCTGCCCCCACCTTGCGTGTAGCTGCTGGCATAAATTGCCAGTGCTTGCACCAGAACCGGATCGTAATTGATATTATCCACATCAAATACCATGGCCGTTGCAGGACGATAAATAATATCGCTATCACCCGAAGGAAGCGTTCCTACTTTATCAGGAATAACGGCTGCTGCTAGATGCACAGGCAGATGGCAGCCGCTGCTTTGATGTACACTGCGGATTGTTTCAACAATATCTTCCATATTCTCGGGCACATCCGCATAGACATGCAGCTGTCGTTTTGTTGGATCATCTTTTGCGGCAACTATTTTCAGGCGAAGACCTTCCTTTGAGCCGATGGTGAGTTTTGCCAGGCGCAGTTCCCTTTCATCGCCCGTCAGCACCAGAGCTATGGTTTGCTTGCCTTCTTCCTGCGTACGCAGTTCAGGCGGAGCAAGTTCAATACCAGCCAGCTGTATGTGATGTGCGGATTCTTCGAGCTGGTGCCGGAAGTGGCTTATCATCATGCCGCCAAATTGCATTGCCTGCTCCGGGGTTTCGCAGACCTCATTGTTAGGGCGAATGAGGATACTGCGGCCATTGCCGTTTCGCTTGTAGGTGTAGCCTTTAAAAGGATCATGCGTCTTGGACGGGTCAATCTTGCGCAAAAGCACATCCAGCGCAATACGGCCATAGAGGGATTCATTGCTGTGGTCGCCATCAAGTTCAATACCCAGTTCCGGGACAAGCTTGCTGCCATGCGGCTTGGCTTCAATGGTATAATAGTAGTTCAGCTTGCAGTGCGTAAGATCAATCACCTTTTCCACGAGATCAATAGCCGTAGGCGAATCTTCCTTGTGCTCGATAGGGATAACAAGGCGAAGATCCTTGTCCTTTTTTTCTACATAGGCATGAGGAAATTGTTCCTCCAGAATTCTGCGCGCCTCCGCAAGATCAATTACCTTGCCGCTGAAGGATAACGAAAGTGATGACTTGTCGCCCTCACCTTCCAATACATTCAGATCATATAATTGTGTTTTGGATGCAAATCCATGTTTACGCATACAGCCTCCCGTTAGTCTTGGCGTTCGTTGACGCCGGCTTTATTTTTTCAGCAGCCCTGCGTAAGGATGCTGTATTAAGTTGGTACAGGATATTCCAACAACCATGCTGACTCAAAGAAAAAAATATATAGGCATTATAAGGTATTAATAGGATATGCGCTTGAGTTTTCCATTAACCTTGAGTATTACTATAGTCCAAACCAACCTGCACTCACACCTAACCTTAAAGGGGCTATATGAAAAAACTTTCGTTGGTACTGGCAGCCATTGTCGTCGTTTTGGGTATTGGTGCGTCCTACCTGTTCTCAGGCCTGAATGGGTATGTAAAAGATATTATTGAAACAGAAGGCAGCGCCGCCACCCATACAAAGGTGACTCTGGACGCGGTCAATATCTCCCTGAAAGACGCCAGCGGCGATCTGTCCTACCTCGAAATTCATAATCCTGCGGGGTTCTCCAATAATGTAGCTATCAAGTTTGATGTTATCAATCTGACGCTCAACAAAACCGCGCTGTCGGAAAAAGGGCCTATCGTAATCAGCAAGCTGATCGTGGATCAACCTACCATCAATTACGAAGTGGATGCTGCCGGTAAAAACAACATACAGGCACTCTCGCGCTCGGCTGATGCGCATGAAGATACAGTCGAAAAAAAGCAGTCTTCTTCAGGCGGCCCTAAAGTAATTATTGAAAAGCTGGAGATTCGAGAAGGATTGCTTACCATTTCACACTCCATGCTGGATAAAAAGCTGCAGACTAAAATGCCAATGATTGAACTGCGTAATATTGGCCTCGACCAGGACGGCGTCAACGCTTCTGAACTGATCGAACAGATATTGGCGGTGGTAGCCACCAAGGCGGTTAAGACTTCCGGCATCGAACTGATGAAGGAACTGGGGCCCATGCAGGCGCTTAAAAGCGGCGGACTTGGCGAACTTGAAGGCAAATTCAAAGATGTGCTGGGCGGAAAATAACCTATCAGCCAACAGTAGGTTTTGCTCTGAACGCTGCAAAAATAAAAAAACACAGGCAATTCATTTATGAAAACCCGCATAGCTATTATCGGTGCTGGCATTAGCGGCCTTACGCTGGCGCAGGCGCTAAATGAGAAAAATGATGTAACTGTTTTTGAAAAAGCGCGCGGCGTAGGTGGACGCATGTCAACCCGCTATGCCGACCCGTTTTATTTTGATCATGGAACCCAATATTTTACAGCCCGTACAACAGAGTTTCAGGCGTTTGTGGCCAGCTACATGGAGCAAGGCATAATAGACCAATGGCAAGGAAGCGTGATTACCTTTGATGAGGGTAAGGATAGTAGTAAGCGCCTATGGTTTGAGCCGCATTATGTGGCCTGCCCCAACATGAACAGCTTGTGCAAGGCGCTGGCAAAAGGGGTGGAACTTAAGGTAAGTATCGAGGTGGCGCCGCTTGCGCAGCGCGCAGCGGATGGCTGGCATCTGACTGATATTGAGGAAAACCCTCTAGGGGTGTTTGATATAGTTATATCTACCGCTCCGCCCGCGCAAACATGCCGTCTTTTTAAACCTTATATTCCCGAACAGTCCCCGATGCAGGGCGTCGACTTAAAAGGCTGCTACGCTTTAATGCTTGGTTTTAAACGCAAATGGAACAAGCCATGGATTGCAGCCAGGGTGCTAAACAGCCCGGTCAGCTGGATTTCGGTAAACTCTTCCAAGCCACAACGCAACCCCGAGGTCACAAGCATTGTGGTGCATACGGATAACGACTGGTCACAAGCGCATATTGACGATGATATGCAGGAAGCGCAACGCTACCTGGCCATGCAATTTGAAAATATTACGGGCATTGCCACCGGTGATGCCGATTATCTGTCAACCCACCGCTGGCGTTATGCAATTGCTGATGAGCACGAAAAAACAGCCCCTTATCTTAATAAAGATATTGGCCTTGCGGCGGTAAGCGACTGGGCAAGCGCGTCGCGTATTGAAGATGTTTGGCTTGCCGCCCGACAGCTTGCGGCGATGATATAACGGTTACAGATGTTGGCTGGGGGACTAGGACTCGAACCTAGATTGGCGGAGTCAGAATCCGCTGTCCTACCATTAGACGATCCCCCATCATAAAGAGCCATGAATGTGATGACTCTGAAATCAGAGGCAGAACGATTACAAATGTTTGAGGAAAAGCGCAATAGTATTTTCGCGCTGTTTTGTAATCATATGGTACTTGCATTCATCACAGCAAATAGTTAGGCTTGTAGTACCTTAGTCGACTAACCCATACGTAAGTATATGAGCACACAGAATAAAAGAGACAGATTAGTTGAATCCGCGGCCATTCTTTTCCACCATAATGGGCTAAGCGCCACATCGCTGGCTGATATTGCCAAACATGCCGATATTCCCATTGGTAACGTCTATTACTACTTTAAAACCAAAGAAGAACTGGCACTGGCCGCTATCAGTAAGCGCAAAGAACAGTTTAGCGCGGCTTACCGCCTTCTGGATGACAATCTGCCTGACCCGCGTCAGCGCCTGATCGAGGCTATCCGCTATTTTGACAAGGTGAGCGCTGAATATACCCGCTATGGCTGCCCTATTGGCAAAATCATTGATGATGCCGACACCGAAAAAGATACCGTTGCCCAGACGGCAGCGCAGGTACTGGGTGATTTTGTAAGCTGGGCACAGCAGCAATTCGGCCAGCTTGGCCATAATGACGATGCGCAGACCTATGCCACTACGCTTATGGCTGGCATTCAGGGTGCCACCATCATGGCAAAAGCATCCCGTGATGAAAGCGTCATCAAAAAAGAAATGATCAGGCTGGTTACATGGGTGGAGTCACTTCCTAATAAGCGCATCCAGCTCGGCAAGATCGGCATGCGCAATGTTGACGCCACCGCCGCTTCCAACGCAGCCTGATTTTAAGCAGCATCTTCTTTCGGAGCAGCCGCACGTTGCAGCCGGTCATTGATCGCAACGCCTAGCCCTGTGTGCGGGATAGGCATAACCGCAATGCCCGCTATCTCGCCTGCATCGAGCTTACGCAGCATCATAAACAGGTTGGTGGCCGCAACCTCAAGATTTCCTGTAGGGCTTAAATTTTCTGTCATGCGCGCACCTGCCGGTACGTCGCTGCCAAAGGCGAGTAACCCCTCGTCTTGCTTTACGTCTGTTGCATCAAGGCGAATGGAATGGTTGGGCGCATAATGGCTTTTGAGCATGCCTGGCCCGGTAATTTTCGTTGCTTCGGTTGCGGGTGTAATGTTTTTGACCAGCTTACCCAGTTCTTCAATAGTTATGCTGCCCGGGCGCAGCAGCACAGGATTCTTTCCCGTTATATCAACGACCGTGGATTCAATACCCACATGGCATGAACCGCCATCGAGCACCATGGCGATACGGTCGGTCAGTTCTTCCATCACATGCGATGCTTCCGTCGGGCTGATGCGTCCAGAGCGATTGGCGCTCGGCGCTGCCAGCGGAAGTTCGCACAGCTGTAGCAAACGCAGCGCAAAGTCATTGCCGGGTATGCGTATGGCAACGCTATCGAGCCCCGCCGAAACCAGCAGCGATAATTTACAATCTTTTTTACGTGGCAGTACCAGCGTAAGTGGCCCCGGCCAGAAATGCTGGGCCAGTTGCAAGGCAGTTTCTGAAAACTCTACATACTCATGTGCCTGCTCAAGCGATGCGACATGCACAATAAGTGGATTGAAATTCGGGCGCGCTTTAGCGGCGTAAATACCTGCGACAGCATTATCCGACAATGCATTGCCGCCAAGGCCGTACACCGTTTCAGTGGGGAATGCGACTAGCTTTCCTTCTTTCAGGAAAGAGGCGGCTTTTTCAAGATCTGTGCTCAGTATTGTCATGATATAGTATGAATAATGCGGTTAGCTACAAAATATAGTTGTGATGGTAGGATTTTTTGTTATGGTCACTTTAATATCAACTCAGATACGCGAGGGATTATGGCAAAAGTTATTACCGTAGCACAGCAAAAAGGTGGAGCGGGTAAAACAACCGTTGCGGCGCATATTGCCGTTGCACTCAGCCAGAAAGGTAACCGCGTAGCGATTATCGACATCGATCCGCAGGGCAGCCTTGGCTACTGGCACAAAATCCGCGAAAAGAAACTGGGCGAAGGCTATACCGGCCTTACATTTAATTCCCTCTCCGGTTGGCGCGTTGGCAGCGAAGTATCGCGCCTGCGCAAGCAATGTGATTATATCATTGTTGATAGCCCTCCCCATACAGAAACAGAAGCGCGCACCGCTATCCGCAGTGCCGATCTCATCGTTATTCCCGTGCAGCCAAGCCCTACCGATTTATGGGCAACCAAAGCAACGCTGGAACTGGCAAAAAATGAGAAAATACCTGTAAAGGTAGTGCTCAACCGCGTTGCGCCAAACTCGCGCCTGACTCAGACGATTGCAGACGAACTGCCTGAACTGGCGGAAACCACGCTTGGTAACCGCGTTCTGTTTGCTGCTGCCCTCATGGAAGGCCGCACCGCAACCGAAGTGGAGCCAGCCAGCGCCGCTGCAAAGGAAATCAAAGACCTCGTAAAAGAAATCGAAAAAGTCTTCATCGAAGAAGAAGACGAGGAAGATGCGCCAACGTCCAAAGCACGCAAGAAAAGCTTTGCTCCAGCTTAAGCTGGGGTAAAGCTTATTTAGGCGCTGAAGCCTTTATGGCCAGCGCGTGCAGCCCGGTTTTGAACTCTTCATCAAGCAGACCATAAATAAGCTGGTGGGATTGCACCATGCTCATGCCCCTGAATTTTTCAGACTCGATTACCAGGGTGTAATGCGTTTGCCCACCTGGCTTGGCCTCGGCGTGCCATGCATGCTTATCTGAATCGTCAAACAGGTCCAGTTTTACAGGATTCAAGGCATCCTGCAGGCTCTGGCGTATACGTTCACTACGGCTCAATTGACTCATATATCCTCGACTTATCAATGACTTTGCATAAAGCATATGCTAGACTAATCCAGTATAACTAAAGGCTTTCATTCCTCAATGCCACCAAAAAAGAAAAAGGCGGATTACGCACCGCAGCATGAAAACGGGCATAAACAGCCGTGTCAGGTGCCGGGCTGCCCTGAGGCGGGCGAATACAAAGCCCCCAAATCCCCCGATGAACTTGGCGAGTATAAATGGTTCTGCCTTGAGCATATACGCGAGCATAACCAGCGTTGGGACTATTTTGCGGGTATGGGCTCGGAAGAAATCGAGGATTTCCTCAAAGATGCGGTAACCGGCCACCGCCCCACCTGGACGCGTGAGCAGCATCTAAGCCAGCAATACCAGAAATTACAGGACGCGCTTTACGAGTTCCTGCATATGGGGGCAAAACGCAAGGCAGCTGCTCCCCAGGAGAAGGTGCTACCGCCGAAGCTGCGCAAAGCGCTGGCAACCATGGCAATGGAATACCCCTATGACGCTAAACAGCTGAAAGTACGCTATCGCGCCCTGGTAAAGCAGCACCACCCGGATGTAAATAAGGGCAATAAGGCATCTGAGGAGTTATTTAAGCAGATTACGGCGGCCTACCACCATCTAACAGAGCATATTAAAGCAGAATCTTAGCCATTGCACGGCAACCCAGCTGGCCTTATCATAACAAGGCTTCGCTGAGTTTTACGCGATTATCAGGAGATTATTCATGAAGCAAACCTATATCATATGGCTGCTGCTCGCAGCATTCACGCTGGCACTGCCCGCCCCGGCAGAAGCAGCTTCAAAGCCGCGCAAAAACACCGGCACGATTGTCCAGCCTCCCGTGACCAAGGCTAAAAAAGCACCAGCTAAGGAAGCGCCTAAAGAAGAAATAGAGGATGCTACCCCTACTCCCGCCCCGGAAAAACCGGCCGCCACCACAAGTTCTAACCCCTATGAGTCATCAGTATGGAGTGCGGAAGATGTAAAAAAAATGTGCGCGCGCTCTGCTGGTGGGCCGCGAGCCTATAACAGCTGCGTTTCGCGCAACAGCGAGCGCCGTATTGGCCGTATCAAGCAACCTCTCGATAACAACCTGATCGAATAGATAGAATGTAAAGCAATGAGCAAGACCGCCGTAAAACCCGCTATTTCCAATGAGACCATGACACTAGAAACCCCTGATAAATCTATCGCAACCGATAAGGTATTTGGTTTTAAATGGCATATGAATGTGCCTGCCTTTTCTGAAAAAACCGAATATGTGCCGGAAATCGATGCCGACTATCATTTCGAGCCCGATACCACGCGTGCGATCCTTGCTGGCTTTGCCCATAACCGCCGCGTTATTGTGCAGGGTTATCACGGCACCGGTAAATCCACCCATATCGAACAGGTGGCCGCACGCCTTAACTGGCCGTGCATCCGCGTGAACTTAGATAGCCATATCAGCCGTACTGACCTGGTGGGGCGCGATGTGATTACACTCAAAGAAGGTAAGCAGATCACCCAGTTCCAGGAAGGCATATTGCCGTGGTCGCTTTCGCGCCCGGTTGCGCTGGTGTTTGATGAATATGACGCAGGCCGCCCGGATGTGATGTTTGTGATCCAGCGCGTACTCGAAGCGCATGGCAAATTCACGCTGCTCGACCAGAACAAGGTGATCAGCCCGCATCCGTATTTCCGTCTGTTCGCTACGTCCAATACGGTAGGCCTTGGTGATGCTACTGGCCTGTATCATGGCACCCAGCCTATCAACCAGGGGCAGATGGATCGTTGGAACATTGTTGCCAACCTCAACTATCTCCCGCCGGAAGATGAACTGACCGTGGTGCTTTCCAAAGCCAAGGAAATGGGCAAGCATAAGGATAAACTCAAAAGCATGATCGCCATGGCAAACCTGACGCGTGAAGGCTTCATGAACGGCGACCTGTCCACCGTTATGTCACCGCGCACCGTAATCAACTGGGCAGAAAACACGCAGATTTTCAATGACGTGCATCTCGCATTTAAACTGACCTTCCTCAATAAATGCGACGAGAATGAAAAGCAGCTGCTGGCCGAATACTACCAGCGCAGCTTTAACCACGACATACTGAACGGCTAGCCCCCGAATATAATGGGATATGATTAATTGGTACATCTAGCCGAAGATAAGGAACTAGCCCACTTCAAGCAGGTGCTTGCAGCCACCACACGTGCGCTTGCCGCAAAGCGCGGCATGACTGTGGGGTTTGATGATGCACCGGCTGATGAAGGCGGTATAACGCTCGCCTCAATTGCGGAGATGCCTTCCAATGAAGGTAAATCAGCCATACGCGGCGCGGCTGACCATGCGGCATTATCCATGCGCTACCACAATCCTGTGCTCCACCAGGAGAACCGTCCTACCGGGCAGGTTGCAGGAGCGGCATTTGATATACTTGAAGGCATACGCCTGGAGACCATTGGCAGCAGCGATCTTGCGGGCGTGCAATATAATCTCTATCGCCGCTTTGAACTGAGTGCCATGCAAAAAGGCCTGAACACAGGCGTGCTACCGCTTGCTGACGGGCTGGAGGTTGCAGCACGGCGATATATCCAGCAGATGCCTATCCCAGGTTTCCTTACGGCGGTACTTGAAAGCCCCGACCCAAAGCTGAAAGCCATCCTGCCGCTGCTAGATAAACTGCGTGAACGCACCCATGACCAGCAGGCATTCGCAGAATTATCACTGGAAGTAATCGACAGGCTGTCACAGGCTACCGGGCCATTAGAGCAGGATGAAAACGGCAGCCCGCAATCGCGCGGTGCTGAAAAAGAACTCTCCCCAGATACATTGGAAGATGCTGAGACCGATATGGTCACTGCCGGTGAAGGCGAAGAGAAAGATGGTGTTAAAGCCATGCAGAGCAAAGTAATGCCCGGCAGCATGAGCACCGAGGAAGCGCAGCCCAAGAAAGGCGAAGATGCACAGTTTGACCGTTCGTCACCTTACCCGTTCAATCAGTTCGTAGAGCCAGACCCGGAACATTACCACGCGTATAACACGCAGTTTGACGAGGTTGTATCCGCATCAGCGCTGGCGCCGCCAGCAGAACTCGATACGCTTCGCCAGCAGCTTGACCAGAAATTATCGCAGTTCCAGAGCGTCACCTCACGCCTTGCAAGCAAACTGCAGCGCCTGCTGATGGCACGTCAGGCACGCCAATGGATATTCGATCAGGACGACGGCATGATTGATAGCCGCAAATTATCGCGCATCATCATTCACCCGGAAGAAGAACGCATTTATAAGCGCGAACGCGATACGGACTTCAGGGATACGGTGGTTACACTGCTGATTGATAACTCTGGCTCCATGCGCGGCAGGCCTATTACCATTGCGGCCTTGAGCGCCGACATCATCAGCCGCACGCTGGAACGCTGCGGTGTGAAGGTGGAAATTCTGGGCTTTACCACGCGTGAGTGGAAAGGCGGCAACCTCTATAAATTATGGATCAAAAATGGCCGCCCCAATAACGCCGGGCGCCTGAATGACCTGCGTCATATCATTTACAAGTCAGCCGATGCCAGCTGGCGCAAAGCGCGCAAAAACCTGGGGCTTATGCTCAAAGACGGCATACTTAAGGAAAATATCGATGGGGAAGCCATTACCTGGGCGTATGAACGCTTGCTGGCGCGCCCAGAGCAACGCCGTATCTTAATGGTGATTTCCGATGGCGCTCCGGTAGATGACAGCACATTGTCCGTCAATGGCGGGAGCTATCTGGATACGCATCTGCGCGAGGTCATCAAACGGATTGAATCTGGTAATGCCGTTGAACTGCTGGCAATTGGCATTGGCCATGACGTAACACGCTACTATCAGCGTGCAGTTACCATTTCGGAAATCGATAAGCTGGGCGAAACCATGACAGAGCAGCTCACCGCTTTATTCAGCGAGCCTAATGCAACACACAGACGTAGGAAAAGCTAATTAAGCAGCTGCTGCTTTGCTAGCAAGCTTGCGCTTCAGCTGGCGCTTCAGCTTACCACCTTCAGCGGTAAGTTTGCGCTCAGAATGCTTCAGAAGATATGAATCCAGACCACCGTTATGTTCGATGCTACGCAGGGTAGCCGCGGTAACGCGCAGGGAAACGGTCACACCGAGTATTTCGCTCATGAGCGATACATGCTGCAGGTTTGGCAGGAAACGGGTACGGGTTTTGTGGTTCGAGTGCGAAACATTGTTACCAGATTGCGAACCAACACCAGTTAATGAGCAGCGGCGAGCCATGAGTATATTCCTTATCTTCTGCTATGCCCCCGGCCTTCCGGTGGCTTTGTATTTTAAAGTGTGAGTTTTTATGCGGTTTACGGCCTTAAGTCAAGGGTTTTTTGACACGTAAAACAGGCCAATCAAGCAACTGGAATAAAAGGGAATTATTTTAGTTCTGCAAGGCCAAAATGCAGGCCACCACCAGTTTTTACTTAATCTTGTAAATATTGTTGATGTAACCGGTCCAGAAGGTTTCCAGCTGCGAGAGCGTTTTATTGATGGCGCGAAGCTCGGCTTCATCCATCTCGCGCGACAGCATTTCAACATTACGCTGGTACAGTTCATCAATCCGCTGGCATATCTGCAGCCCTTTTTCCGAGAGCTTAATGCGGGTCGAGCGCTTATCGTGCGGCGCGCGTTCCTGCGTCAGATAGCCGTTTTCCACCAGTTTCTTCACGTTGTAAGAAACGTTGGACCCCAGGTAATACCCACGGTTGGTGAGTTCACCGATGGTCAGCTGCTCAGAACTGATGTTATACAGAATAAGTGTCTGGACGTTGTTGATGTCGTCCATTTTCATACGGTCGAGTTCGGCCTTGATTACGTCAAGGAAGTGACGGTGCAGGCGTTCAATAAGAACAATCGATTCAGTGTAAACTTCTTTCAAGGGAAAGCCCCATTTATAGTTATATATTTAAGTTTACTTTAGTCCCGAATTGTTAAAATTTTCTTTAAATACAATAAAAAACGCAATTTTGGGATAAAGACCTAGTCGTTAGGGGTATATTCGACACCTACAGGCGGTACGGCAGGGAATGTCAGTATTACATTGGTGCCCCGCCCCAGTTCGCTTTCAATGGCCACATCCCCATGATGCAGTTCCATGAGCTTTTTGGTCAGTGGCAGGCCAAGGCCCGTGCCCTCATATTTACGGTTCAGGCCGCTATCGACCTGGCCAAAGCGCTGGAAGGCCTTTTCAATATCATCCTGCCCCATGCCAATACCGGTATCTTTAATGCTGATGATAAAGTTACTGGTTCCCGATTCCGTTTCCTGCAAGCGCACTGAAATATGCATGCTACCGCCCTCTTCCGTAAATTTAACGGCATTGGAGAGTACATTAAGAATGATCTGTATAAGGCGTAGGCGGTCAGCCACCAGCGGCGGCAGCATTTTAGGAATATCCGTGGTAATCTCGATTTTACTTTTGGCAGCACGTTCAGCGACAATGGTGATGGATTTATTGATCGCCTTGCCAACATGCACTTCTTCATAGTTAAGCGTGAGCTTGCCTGCTTCTGCTTTCGACAGATCGAGAATGTCGTTGATAATATCCAGCAGGTGCGAGCCCGATTCGTTGATGTCGCGGGAGTATTCCAGATACTTTTGGTCACCCATAGGGCCAAACAGCTGGTTCATCAGGATAGACGAGAACCCAATGATGGCATTGAGCGGTGTGCGTAGTTCATGACTGATATTGGCAAGGAAGTGCGACTTGGCGCGGTTAGCGCTTTCTGCGAGTTCTTTTGCTTTTTCCAGTTCGGTATTCTGGGCTTTGAGCTGATGATCACGCGCATCGATTTCCGATAACATGTCATTGAATGAGCGGGTCAGGATAACCAGTTCATTATTATATTCACGCTCAGCATCTCCGTCATAGGCAGCACGGATACTGTAATCTTTGCGGATTGAAACCTGCCGTGCCGTATCCGCAAGGTTAAGTATCGGGCGCGAGATGGTGCGCTGAAACAGCGTGGCCATGAGATAAGAAATCCCAAGCACCGCAATGACTACAGCCAGCGCAATGCGTGTCTGTTTTTCGATATAGCTGGTAATCTGCTCTAGCGTGGATTCAATATAGATCGAGCCAATTTTATCCTGCATTTTGACAATCGGCTTCATCACTTCGATATGCTTTTTACCGATAACCGCACGCTCGGTCAGATCGGACGGACAGGAAGATGAGCGGGCTTTTTCCGACTGCTTGTTGTTATAACTGGCAAAGAGCATACCCATCTGGTTATAGAGGCACGCCTGGCTAATGGTCTGCTGCACGCTAAATACGTTGAGGTTGCTTTCGGCGAGTTTGTCATCATTAAAGAGCAGCGCTGCCGTATTGCGGTCGCCCACGATAGAGGCGGAAATATCAAGGTCACGAAGAATGGTGGCACGCAGGTTGTAAACACCGATAATCGAGATAGCCAGCGTGGTCAGCAGCACGGATACGCCGCTAATAGCCATAATAATGTAGGTCAGACGCTGCTTGATCGAAGTATTTTTCAACGGGAGCAACATCAGTGGTTCCCTATTTATCGATTACTTTGAGGGCAATCTCCAGGAGTTGGGCATCTACCCGCAGGCCTGAGGCTGAGACTGCCTTGGTATTGACAGCTATCTTTATCTTATTGTCGTTCACGACAAAGCCGATCATACCGCCTTGTTCCACAAAATTATCACTATCGCTTACCAAAAGCACAGGATGTGATTTAAGATCAGCCAGTATCTGTGAAAGCTTACCTGATTCAGAACTGCTGATAAAAACGATGTGGCAATGTCCCGCGGCTGACTTGGCGCCAGATTCCGACAGGAGGTTTAGTTTTAGCTTGTCGGTAGACGCAGCTTTAAATACCTTTGCGGCACTTGCCAGGTCATCATCGCCAAGTGTGCAAATATCAATACTTGAAAGCTTGCCTACCGCTTTATCCCCTGGCCATTCTACGAACTTCACGAAGTTGTAGATAAAGGCCCCCTTTACCAGGCTTTCTTTTCCTTCAGCCGCAAAAGCAGCGGGACAAGAAAGGACGAGTAGTGGCAACAAAAGTTGCAGTAGATAAACTCGGTAGCGCGCATTCTTCACAAATTAAAACTTCCAGGTAACATTGGCGTAGACGCTACGGGGAACCTGGGAATCGGATTGATACAAGAAGCCGGCAAATTCAGGATGTGCAGGATCCAGTAAATTTTGCCCTACAAGTGATACTTCAATTCCATCAATTGGCTTCCACGCAAGCCTGCTATCGAGGCGGTAGTAGCTATCAACGGATAATCCGCTCGATAAGCTCTTAGCACCAAGAGGCCCCACATAATACAACGCCGTATTAAACTCAAGATTATACGGTAATTGGAACGAAGAGCGCACATTGAACTGTTGTTTCGGCGCTTTGTTGGCAAAAGACAAGCCAAATGGATCGGCCTGGTCAAACTTGAGATTCAGATACGTATAGCCCGCAGCAAGTTCAGCATAGGATGTAGGATTCCATTTTGCGGAAAGCTCCAAGCCATATGAAGTTGCCGTTCCTACATTCACAGGCACCGCAGTGACCAAAGCATAGCTACCCAGTACAGGCGATGAGCCAAATACGGTAGGGCCCGATGCACCCAGAGTCAGTTCAGTGTAGTCATTATAGAAGGTAGAGACGTCGAGCGAGATGTTTTCAGCAGGCTGTACACGGTAGCCCAATTCATACGCAACCAATTCTTCAGAGCCACTCGATGGCGAACCTATACGGCCTGCGAAGGTGCTTACGCCAACAGGCTGCGCAATAAGCTGCAGGCTGTCTGCTGTAATATCCGGGATATGTACGGCACGCGAAATAGAAGCCCATACCGTTTGCTTATCATCTGGTAACCAGGAGATACGAGCGCTTGGCTGGTATTCAAAGCCAGTGAAGTCGTTACGTTCAAACTTTGAACCGAGCGTCAGGAATACATCTTTCGGATTAAGCGTGATTTTATCCTGAACGAATGCGCTAAAGGTGCTCTTCTTTTGATCCTGCGGAGTCCATAACAACCAGGAATTCCCCTTGGTATCCGTTCGCACTAAGCGGTAAGCGCCACCCCAAACGATTTCCTGCCCCTGTAATTCCGTCCATACATGTTGCGCATCTATATCGAAGGTATCTATATCTGACTGGAATATCATGTTATCGCGTTTTGCATTGTCATAAAACATCTGCAAAGTAACATTCGAGGTTTCAGAATACTGATGATTCCAGCGACCAAGTATGTTTGCGCCACTATTGGTCTCGCGGTCAGGCGCCACGGTATAGGTATTTGTCTGAATCGGAAGCCTGGATAGATAGTTTTCGCTAGCGCGGTATACATCCCCTTGCAGAGTGAATGTTTCAGTGTCACCAGACTTCCAGTCGCTGCGGAAACCAGCCTGAGATTTATTCCATTCATCACGCGTGCCTGTTTCCGTTAGCGTACGGAATTCATCGCGGTCGCTATGCTTCGCATATATACGTGCATGAGCATTCTCGCCAATTTTAGCGCCATATCGGACATCTGTAAGTGATTTATCCAGGTTGCCCACAGTCTGCGATACATACCCGCCAGTGGTATCTGCTGCGTTCTTAGTAATAATATTGATTACACCGTTTACAGCGTTTGCGCCCCAAAGCGTAGCGCCCGGACCGCGAATAACCTCGATACGCTCAATATCGCGTAGCGGCGTGTCCTGAACATCCCAGAATACGCCGGAGAATAATGGAGAATAAACGGTGCGACCATCCATAAGCACCAACAGCTTGTTGGCAAACTGGTCACTGGATCCGCGTGCGCTGATAGCCCACCCATGTGAGTTAGACTGCGCGACATTAAGGCCCGGCACCATACGAAGCAGCTCTGGTATAGAGGTCATGCCGCTACGTTGAATATCGTCCTGCGTGATAACATAAATAGCCGCAGCTGCTTCACTTGCCTTCTCAGATTTTTTGGATACTGAGGTCACCTCAATATTGGAGAGCTGCTCCAACGAGAGGTTAAGTAATTCTTTTGCCTCCAGATCACCATTGGCCATTGCGGGAGTGGCGGCAATCGCCAATATTCCCACACTTAAAATGGTGCTGATGTATAATTTCGATAATTGAGCCATTGCTCTTCCCCCTGATTTTTTTCGGAAGCTAGCAAACAAAGGTTAACAAAAGATGATGAAAGCAAATAATGAGAATACTATATTTTTAGGGGGCTTATTGTGCTTATGCCTGTGGCAATAATGGCACGTTTCTTCAATTTGCCTTAAGGCTTTATTATAGGTATTTTGAACACCCTTCAATTACGAGTCCTGCATGAAAAAAGCGCTACCTGTATATACTACACACCCTTTCCAGTCGATTACGCGCATCATGCAGCGTGTTGAGGTGGAATTTAATAAGCATAATGCGCCTGCCTTAAGGGTCAAGGTGCCGCCGTACAACTTTGTAATGGTACGCGATCCCGATATTTTACGAGCGGTTCTTACCGATAATGTAATGAGCCTGCGCAAGAACACCGATGATTTATGGCGATTCCGCTGGCTTTTGCCCAAAGGCGGTACTGCTAACCCGGGTACTGCCGACTGCCTGGCGCGAAAACGCAAAGTGCTTAAGTCGGTGGCCGAACCTGCCCTTTCTTATTATATAGATTGCCTGGCTCCTATTTTTGACGAATTCATTTCGAGCTGGAATAGCAAGACTGAACCGTTTCAAGCCAAGGCTGAGGCAGCAAAGCTTACCGTGAAGAGCACCTTCAAAATGTTTTTCTCAGAAGACATTCCCGACGATGTACTGGACAGTCTCAGCTATAAAATAGCCTTCATCCATCGCAATCTTTTTAGCCGTATGCCCGTATGGGTGCCTACGCGCAACAAATACCAGTTCATGAAGTACGGTACAGAAATACGCGGGCTTTTCCTTCAGTATCTTCTGGAACGCAGGGCCAGCGGTGCGCAAATACCCGATATGATCGGGCACCTGCAGCATCTGACAAATGAAGACGGCACCCCCTACACCGATCAGGAAATTATTGATGAGATATGCAGTGGCTATTTTGGCGGTACAGCACTTATCGGAGCAGTTACATGGAGTATTTACTGGCTTGCAGCCCATCCAGATGTTCTGCAAAATGCGCGAAAAGAGGTTGATTCACTGCCCTCTGTCAAGCTTGGAGCATCTGACCTGCAAAATCTTCCCTATTGCCGAATGGTGGCAAAGGAAATCATGCGCCTGACACCTCCGTTCTGGAGTCTTGCACCACGCATTGCCACAACGCTTGAGCATCCTGAATATGATATTCCTGCAGGCTCCAAAATGCTACTTAGCATTCACCATACCCACCGCCATCCTGATCACTGGCAACAGCCCGACCAGTTTTATCCCGAACATTTCCTTCCCGAAGAGGAGAAAAAACGCCCCATTTATGCCTTTATGCCATTTGGCAAGGGTGGGCGTGCCTGTATAGGACAGCATGTTTCGCTTATGTTCCTGCAGCTTTTTATCGCTATGCTGGCAGCAAGGAGTAAGATAAAACATCTCCCATCAAAACCTAATAACCCCGTACCCGTCATGGGTTTTGAAACATTGCCCAATGAAGTCAGGGTACGTTTTACATCGAATGCGTAATTGAACTCTTTTAAAGTGAAGTACCAGGAAATGATAAAGGCCGACTATCTTGACGTTAAAAAGCAGCTTTCGTTTGAAAAGCCGTTGTGGATTACCATTGCATTGATTGTGGCTGACTGGTGCCTGCTGGCTGTAGCTTTATGGCTTCTCTATCAGGATACAACAACCACGTTTATTTTATCGCAGCTGTGCCTGACTATTTTTTATTTCCACAATTTTGCTCTACTGCATGAAGCAGGGCATGGCAATGTGCACAGCAAGCGGCGAATCAATACATTTATCGGGCATTATGCGAGCATATTCTGCTTTATGCCTTATTTCCCGTGGAAGCTAATCCATCAGGAGCACCATGTATGGAGCGGTAATATTGAAAAAGATCCGACTATGGCCAACCTCAAAAAAGTGCGCGAGACGAATAAAGTACCTCTGCTGGCACGATTTGCCTGGCGTAGCTGGATTCCACTTGCAGGACTGATGCAACATTTTGTTTTCTGGTCTTATCCGCTTACCCTGTTTAAAAGCGGAAAAATGAATAAAAAGAATTTTCTGCAGAGCATCTTTTCCATCGGGCTGTTAGTAGTCGCTTACTACGCACTCTTTCA
>JAGVKI010000057.1 GCA_020050695.1 Alphaproteobacteria bacterium
CATCCCACATGTGGATGATGAGTGGTTCAAATCCCTCACCCCCCACCATTTCCATCGTCTATAAACAGGCAGGGCAGAAGCCACGCACTGGCAATCTTTACCTCTTCCGGGACATGTATTCTGCCCATAGCCTTGCTGCTATGGAGAAAACCACCCCACATATTTGGTATGGATATACAGGCCGCAGCGTGATTGCTGCAACGGGCAGGGCGATTGCTCACGTGCTGTCTGCGCCAGCGCAGCTTGACGCATGGCAGAGGCGTGCGGCTGGCTGGTATGAAGGTCAGCCTTCCCGTTACTTCTTACGCCATGTACCGCGTGAGACTTTCATTGCTGCGATGATCGCGCCGCTTGCCATGCAGGATAATGACAAAGAGAAAGTGGAAGCGTTTACTTCGTTAGCGGAAGTCTTAAGCCTACTTGATGGGCTGGATATAACGCAGGTTGCCCTCAACCTCTATAACGGCAGGCAGGCAAGCCGTTATGCCAAACTGGAAGAAAAGGTAATTACCGAGAAACTGGCAGAGGATTTTGCCAGTGGCATGCTGCTTACTTTGCCACGCGATACGGCGCGCCTTTATGAACAAGAGGTGCTGAGGCAGCTGCCCGGCATGATAACCTACCAGTTGCTTAAAACGCAGGAAGAACACAAAGCCTTCACCCATTATTTGCGCCGTGGCGCGCCGCCTGTGCTATCGCAGGATGTCTTGCAGGCACTGGCAACACAACGTCCGGTCATGCGTACATGGGAGACAGAGCTTAACCGCGAAAGCCACTATCAGGAGAGTGCGGTATGAGCGAAAGCCCGCTTCCAAAAACGGACGACACACCGCTTTCCACGGTGCTTGCCGTGATTGAATCGGTGATGAAACGTGCCGAAGACATCACCAAGCAGACAGCAGAGCAGCATATGCAAGCCTTCACCCGGCAGATGCAAGAGAAGGTGGGGGTGGCATCGGTGTCGCTCAATGAGCCGTACTTGCCGCTGCTGCTGAAAGAGGGCGAGGTGCGTTTCCTGACCAAGCTGGAGCGATTCTTTTACCAGATGGATAGCAGTGAGCCACCAGAACCGGAAACAGCAACAACCTCTAAATGGCTGCTTCCGCGCAGGCTGGAATATAAAGCCATTAACCTTAAAAACCCGCTATTGCCACAGGTGGAAGACAGGCTGGGGATTGAAACCATCCGCTACCAGCTAGGCCTGAAACAAGAGCTGGATGCGCGGCGCCAGCAGGCATTTGGCATCAGCCAGTATATCTGGCGCACGCGGGGGGATGACAAGGTGCGCCCCGGCCATGCCGCCTATGACGGTCAGCTACGCAAGTGGGGCGAAGGCGAAGCGCCGGGCGATGGCTATAATTGCCGCTGCTGGGCAGAGCCAGTGCCAGAGGGTGACGGGATGCCGAAGGTGGAGGTAGCTGTTTTAGACAAGCTGGCCGCATTTGGTTTACTTGCAGCTCGCATATTACGCAATGCGGAAGCCAGAAAGATTGCCCGTGCCACAGCAGAAAGGCTTTTCCGTAGTCCTGTGGCCCGCGATATTTTTAAACGTCCGAAAAATGTGCCAAAGGAGTGGAAAAAATTGCCTTCAAATAAAGGGGAAGGTACAAGATATCGTGATCCAAAGAATATACACAATGAAGTGCGTGTACAGAAAGGCAAGCCAGATGTATCTAATCCGCTTCAACAAAAAGATTATGTGCGCTGGAAAAAAGATGGGAAATGGTTAGATAAAAATGGTAAAATTTCTACCGATCCAGAGAAAACACATATTCCGCCTGATGAGTTTAGATTCTTACCGGAGCTGTTCAAATGAAAGAAAAGATATATATAGAAAATATAATTGGGATATTAAGAGAATTTGCAGATTTAAATTATCAAAAATATGCATGGCTTAATATTAATCTTAAACCGATTATGACGATCTCATTTGTAGAAGCTGTGAACATGCTTTTTGATGATTGTATCATTAGCGATTTATTGGCAGCCGGTGAGGTTATCATCAGCAAGGATATTACCAAAGTTTTGCAAGAGTTATCGGATATTATTGATGAGATTGATGAGTATCGGCCTGAAGAAGACATAATCAATGACCCCAAAATGCAGGCCGCGCGCGAAAAGGCGGCTCATGCCTTAGCATTGATTAAAGCCAGTGATGGCTCTGAAAGCACAGTTCGATTTGTTAAAGTAGGAACAGCTGACGAGCCAATTACCATTCAAGACGCATTCAAGAGTGCATGACGGAAAACAGGAGGTGGAAAATGTTTTCACTGGAATTGAGTGATGCAGAGAAAATAATTCTTTTTGAATTTTTGCATAAACTGCAAGAAAGAACTGATCTAGAGCAGCACGAAGAATATTTGATATCTATTTGGTGGCAAAACTGGAGGCACAGTTAGATGAGCCATTTGCCGCTGATTATGAAAATATAGTTGAAAAGGCAAAGCAAGATATTTTGGCGGATGGAAGTTAGCCATTATCTATGCATGAATATGTAATTACAACGAACAGCGATCGGAACAAATACAGGAAGCTGGCTGAAGCGATTGAAGCAGCAGGCGGTGAAATTGTATCTGAGGATGACTATGAACAATTCGAATATCCGCTAGAGCAGATGTATATTGATTATATGTGGCAGGGTAAAAGCATTACATTGCACCTCGAGCATTCGCTTGGAATTATGTTGCTGTCTAAGGACGTGGTGCTGTCGGCCTTGAAGGCGATAGCTGATATTATTCAGAAGATATAAAAGGCCGCCTGTGAAAATTGCCCTGCAATTTCGTGTACCCATATATACATAAAACAATCTGAATTGCCCCCCATGCCCCTATGCGGTCACAGGGATGACCATACAGCATAATGAATGATCGAAAATGATGTCGGGTATAACTGCCGCTGTTGGGCAGAGTCCGTGCCGGAGG
>JAGVKI010000108.1 GCA_020050695.1 Alphaproteobacteria bacterium
CCAAGCAACTTCCTGATGACCAACCCGGAAGTGCTCAAGGCCACCATCGAGAGCAAGGGTGAAAACCTGGTAAACGGCCTTGGAAATATGCTCGAAGACTTAGAACGCGGCAAAGGCAACCTGCGCATCAGCATGACCGACCTTAAGGCATTCCAGGTTGGCAAGAATATCGCCACCACACCGGGCAAGGTGGTTTTCCAGAATGACCTGATCCAGCTGATCCAGTACGAACCCACCACCAAGGACGTTTTCAAAACGCCGCTGCTGGTGATCCCTGCATGGATCAATAAATACTATATCCTCGATCTTCAGCCGGAAAATTCGGTGGTCAAATACATGCTCGATCAGGGACATACGGTATTTATTATTTCATGGGTCAACCCCGATGAGCGCCTGAGCAAAAAAACCTTCGACGATTACATGACCGAAGGGTTGCTTGCCGCCATTGACGCCATTGAAAAAGCAACCGGCGAGCCGTCTGTCAACGTCATGGCCTATTGCCTGGGCGGCACGCTGACCGCCATCACGCTCGCCTGGCTGCATGCGAAAAAGCAGCAGAACCGTGTTAAATCGGTTCTCTACCTGACCACCATGATTGATTTTACCGAAGCGGGTGAACTCTCCGTATTCGTAGATGACGAGCAGCTCAAACTGATGGAATCGCGCATGGCGCAGTCCGGCTATCTGGAAGGCAGCGAAATGGCGCTGACATTCAACATGCTGCGCGCCAACGACCTGATCTGGTCCTTTGTGGTCAATAACTACCTGCTGGGCAAAGACCCCTTCCCGTTTGACCTGTTATACTGGAACTCCGATTCCACGCGCATGCCTGCCACCATGCATAGCTTCTACCTGCGCAATATGTACCAGAAGAACCAGCTGGTAAAACCAGGCGGCATCACCATTGCAGGCGTGCCGATTGACCTGCGCACCATTACCACCCCAACCTATATTTTATCGACCCGCGAAGACCATATCGCGCCATGGAAATCCACCTACGCTTCCACCCAGATCTACAAGGGCGACACACGCTTTGTACTGGCGGCATCGGGCCATATCGCAGGGGTTATCAACCCACCGTCCAAGAATAAATACTGCCACTGGATAAATGATTCACTGCCTGCTTCACCAGATGCCTGGATGAAAAATGCCAAGGAACTGCCAGGCTCATGGTGGCCGGATTATGAAAAATGGCTGACGCCGCATGCAGGCGCTAAAGTTCCTGCACGTAAGCCCGGTGATGGCAAGCTAAAGGTGATTGAGCCTGCTCCGGGCAAATATGTGCAGGTGATGGTGTAAAGGTTCTGACGTAGATACGAGGTCAGCAGGCCGAGTCAGTCTTGAACCCTGTTCCACGGAGTTTTCAATAGAAAACTCCGGGAATATTTACGTATGGTAATTAAGCTTCTCCGCCTGCGCCATGCGGAAAGCCTTTTCGTCAAAGCGGTAGCAGCGGCAGAACGCCGTCTCACGCAGTTCGCTGAACATATCGCGGTACAGCAGTTTCCCCCAGAATAGTAGCTGGCCGTTACCGCCATACGCTTCCTGTAAATCGGCAATGCTCACATTAAACACCAGCGTAAAGGGCGCAGAACGCTCCCCCGAACTGATAATCATGCCCTGGCTTGCCGTATGGCTGGTAGCAAACAAGGTATCGGGATACCCCGCCGACCAATAGGAACCGCTGGCCTGCAGGTCTGCGATAATAGCAGGCGTCCTGCCATGGTTGCGGAAGGCAAATTTGATGGTGAACTGCGCCGGTTCATTCTCACCTTCAGAAGAAACCGAACCCTGGATATTAGGCTCAAGGAATACATAGGGGCGCTCCATAGCAGGCTGCATGATAGCCGAAAGCTGCGCCGATTCGGCGGATTGCCGGGCTGCCTGCGCCGCCACTTCCGCTGCACCGACTGAGCGTCTCAGCAGGGCATATTGCTTACGGCCCGTCAGGCATAATACGGCTGAAAACACAAACAGGCCAAACATGGTGCCCACCTGTATCAGCGCATACCAGTGCTTGGCCCAGTCCTGCATGGTAGAAAGCAGGCCCGGCTCAGTGGCAGGCAGGCTGGCCAGCAGTTCCGACGGCGGCGGAATAATATGTAGCGGCGGCAGCAAATCAGGCACAGCATGCTCCGGCGCAGGCGCAGGGACAGCAGCGGGCGCTGGGGCAGGAACTGGAACAGCCGCCGGGCTATCTGCTCCGACAATACGCTCAAGGTCATTGGCGGGGGGCGCACTGCCCTGCAAATCCTTCACCGCCACGGGCTTGGTCGGCGCCGCCGTAGCGTTAGGATGCCGGAACACCTCAAACGTCTTGGCCTGCGCGCTAGCAGGCACAGTAATAGCCAGAACGATTGCACCGAAGACTATCTGCTGGTGCAATCGCATGGGCTACCTCACATCGGTAAAGACGTCGCGGCGCAGATTGCGCAGGTATTTCTGTGCTTCCAGTTCCATTTTCTGCTGGAACAGAAGCGCCATCACGCGGTCGCGGTCGAGCTTGCCACGGCTGTCCTTCTTATCGCACAGCATATACAGACGTATACCTTCGCTGCTGGCAAACGGCGTGGATATATCGCCCACCTGCAGGTTCTCCGCGATTACTTTTACCGCAGGCGGCAGTTCCGACATCAGGTTGTTATAGATATTCACCTCAATATCGAAATCCTTGAGGTCACCGATATTGGCAACGCCCTTTTCCTGGCAGGTGCCTGGATTTTTGGCGACGTCTTCGCCAATCTGCAGCATGACATTGGCCTCATCCACCGAAGCTTCCGGCTTTACCTTCAGGAGAATTTCCTTAATGGCAACGGCTACATCCGTCTGGGTTTCTTCCGGCGTTTCCACGGCGCGCACATCATATACCTTTACGATGGTCAGGCCTTGTTCGCTGCGCACAGGGTCGGTTACCATGCCTGCCTGCGCCGTTTGCAGGCGCTGGGCAATCGCAGGAGAAAGCTGTTCAGGGCGCACCCAGAAACTATCTACCTTGCCACCGCTGGCGGCTGCGCCACTTGAGAACTGGCGCGATACTTCTTCAAAGCTTGCGCCAGCACGGATTTCACCTACCAGCTTATCCGCCAGTTTCTGCATTTCCGGCAGGCGCGAGGCTTTTTCCACCGGCAGCTGGAGCACTGCGATTTTTATTTCCTGAATCTGCTGTTCTTTTTTCGGCAGCAGGATTTTCTTGCCCGCGAGGCGCACTTCATCATCGC
This sequence comes from Alphaproteobacteria bacterium, assembly GCA_020050695.1. Classification (GTDB taxonomy): domain Bacteria; phylum Pseudomonadota; class Alphaproteobacteria; order Rickettsiales; family SXRF01; genus JAGVKI01. Next base: position 3,219 of record JAGVKI010000108.1, read on the forward strand.
TGATACGCACCTGCGGCTTGACCTTTTTCATAAGCAGCTTATTCCATGCCAGCTGGGCACGCACCTGGTCGGTGAAGGTGTTGCGCGGGATACGGGCAGCCTCGAGCATGCGGCTGATGGAACCCGGCTCCATGCCGCGCTGCTGTTCAATAGCCATCACGGCCTGCTCAAGTTCATCGTCAGCGATGGTAATGCCGTTTTTTTCCGCTTCCTGCACCTGCAGGCGTTCATCGATCAGCGAGCGCATCACCTGCGGGCGGATACGGTCAATCACCTCCGGCGTATTGGACATATGCGCTGTGGCAATAATAAAACGCAGGCGGTTTTCCAGTTCATACGACGAAATCGCAGAATCGCCGACCACGGCTGAAATGCCCATGCCGCCCTTGCCTGTGGCCGCCAGTACCGTCGGCTCCTTTGCCAGGGCAGGCATGGCCAGCGCACAATAGGTTGCAATGCAGATAACAGGTAGGCGGGTCAGTGTATGTTTCATAATTTATTCCAGATTACGTAATGAGATCTGCACCCAGAACGTCGTTGCCGGTTGGATGTCCTGCAAGTTCGTATAATCCTTACCTGCCATGAATGTCAGGTTGGTGCATTCGTCTGCATAAGCGACGCCAGTATACGCAGCTGAGAGTTCATCGTCCAGCACGTCAAACGCACTATTGGTGAGCCAGCTCCAGTTACGGGTAAGATTAATGGAACTGCTGGCGCTAACCACCTCTTTGGTCTGAAGGATCGGATCGTCCTGAATACTCAGGTAAGCGGTCGATAAGGATACCGGATAATAATTAACCGATGCGTTTACTTCGCTGCGGCGGGAGCTGAAATTATCGCTATCCAAGCGGAAGCGGTAAGACAGCGAAAATGGATAGGAGGTTACGCCAATCTTGCCCACATAGTCGGAAGTCTGGCTGGTCAGGTCCTGCGCATACGGGAAGGTGCGGTCGTCATTTTCGCGCCAGCTCTGGCCGATCAGCATATCGATATATTTATCTTCCATGACCTGGGCAAAGGCGCGCAGGCCATAGCTGGTACGCAGACCGGTTTCTACACGATCAAGACCGGCATAACGGTTGGGCGAGAAAATATTGCTGTCGGTAAGTTCAGGAAACAGGCTGTCTTCGTTGGGAATCTTAGAGGAGTTATTTCCGTTAGGCGTGTAATAGGCTTCCACCACCGGCTCCAGCACAAGGCTGCCAGATTCGAAATAATTGATAAAGGGATAGCGCCAGCTAAGCGATGCCTGCGGCACCTGGCGGTCTTGGAATCCATCAAAATCACGGCCACCGCCAAGCATCACATTGTTAACATGATACACGTCACTGCGCATGCCGGTGGTAAATTCGATCATCTGCCCGCCCTCGGAAATATACGGTAGTTTCCACAGTGCTGATCCGGACATACGGCGGCTTTCATTGCCGTCTTCGCGGGTAAGCGCCATCATGTTACCGTCAAAGCGGAAGCGCGAATTGTAAAAGCCGGGATTGGTCTGGTGGGTGATGCTCGCCAGCGGCAGCACCATCGGAATAACGCTGCGGTTATCCTGGCCGGTAAGACCCTGGAACGACAACCCTTCAACCGACGCATAGGTGCGGTCATATCCATCGACAAAGTTGATGCCTTCGGCATACGCACGCGAGGTCAGCAAAATATCATTACTGAAGTTATATAGGCGCAGATAGGTATCATCCGATGCGCGGCGCAGGTCAAAACCGGCATTATAATGCTCGGCAAAATGGAATACGCCCTGCGCCTTGTAATGGCCGCGGGTTTCATTGCCGGGAATGTTATTGCCCAGTGAATCACGCTTCTGTGCACTGGTAACGCTGCCTTCAAATAATAACGAGCCATTATCAAATGCCTGACGGTACTGACCAGACATGACGGTGCCGGCAATGCTCTGGAAAATAGGCGTGACGGTAATGTCTTTATCCGGCGAAATCGAATAATAAACCGGTTGCTGAAACACCGTTCCTAAATTCTGCGAACGCATAAACGACGGCATAAGAAGGCCGCTTTTATTATCAGCGCCGGGTGTCGCATGGGCAAAATAGGGCGTATAAAGGACAGGGGTACCCAGAACCTTGAAATAGGCATTGTCGTAGGTGACATGCTGCTCTTCCTTGTCGAGTTCGACATGGTCGGCGGAAAGCTGCCATAAAGGCACCCCGTCTTCATTACAGTTACATGGCGTATAGGATGCTTTATCGAGTTCAACGACATTCTCGTTGACCTTCCGGGCGTCGCTGGCCACAAACAGGGAATTATCGGCAAGGCGCGCGCCAAACTGGCGAATCACGCCTTCGCGCAAATCGTCCTGCAGTTCAACTTCATCGGCAAAGAACACATCGCCCGAAGGCTGCAGCATGCTGACATTGCCTTTAGCGTACACACGGTTATTGGCAAGGTCGTAGCGCAGCTGATCGGCAATGACGATATTGGGCCCCTGGGTGATTTCGACCCTACCCATGGCCACCACCATATTGCCAGGCTGGTCATAATCGACCGCATCGGCCTGCAACAAGACAGGGTCGTTCGTGGTATCACCACTGGCGGCTTTAAAGGAAGTAAGCGGGGAAGCAAAAACCTGCACAGCGGTAGCCGCACAGCCAGTGACTGCTATTGCCAGGGCACATGTCGTTTGCACTATCGACCGGCTGGCAAGACGCATCCTCTCCCTCTTCAGTTGTGTCGGTTTTTTGCTAGGCCGAGCCTAGCGGCCAGCACAACAGAAAACTAGTGAATTTTTTTCCAGATATTGCGTTTGGCAACATACATGAATGCGGTGAAGATCGCGAGGTAAATAAGTACCTTGATACCCATCTGTTTACGCGCTTCCATTTCCGGCTCTGCTGCCCATTGCAGGAAGGTCACTACGTCACGCGACATCTGGTCAACGGTGGCCTTGGTGCCATCGCTATAGGTAACCTGGTCGTCAGACAGCGGTGCAGGCATCGCCAGCGCGCCGCCTGGGAAATACGGATTATAGTACTGGCCATCGCTCAGATGCACACCTGCCGGAGCAGTGCCGTAGCCGGTGAGCAGCGAATACACATAGTTTGCACCATCCGGACGCGCCTTGATCATCAGGCTGAGATCCGGCGGGTATGCGCCGTTATACGCCGCGCGGGCCGCCTGTTCATTCGCAAATGGCGGCACAAAATAATCCGAAGCAATGCCAGGGCGTTCAAACATATCGCCAGCATCGTTCGGGCCGTCTTTTACCTGGTAGGTAGCGGCAAGCGCCTTTACTTCAGCTTCGGAGAAACCGATTTCGGTCAGGTTACGAAATGCAATACGCGACAAGCCATGGCATGCCGAGCATACTTCTTTATATACCTGAAAACCACGCTGCGCAGCCTGCTTATCGACGCGGCCAAACACCCCGTCAAAATGCCACTCTATTTTGCGTGGCGGCATCTGGTCGGAGTTAGCAAACGCATAACCGCCAGCAGTCAGGGCAACTACCGATGCAGCAAATAATAAATGCAATTTTTTCATACGTTACTATTCCGTCTGTTAGTGAGCGTGGCCAGATGAATGACTTGTGAGCACGGCCTTGCTGATGCTTTCAGGAAGCGGCAAGGTTTTTTCACGGCCACTGGTGTAATACAGGATGGCAAAATGCGCGAAGTAATAAAGGGTCGCGATACGGCCAATCAGGATATAGATGCCTTCTGGCGGCTGCGAACCGATATAACCGAGTACCACGCAATCGAGCAGGAATATCCAGAACAGGATCTTATAGGTCGGGCGGAAGGTTGCGCTACGCACTTTCGAGCGGTCGATCCACGGCAGTACGAACATCACCAGGATGGAGGCAAACATCGCAATAACGCCACCCAGCTTATCAGGCACAGCACGCAGGATCGCATAGAACGGCAGGAAGTACCATTCAGGCACGATATGCGGCGGGGTCACCATCGGGTTGGCTTCCATATAATTGTCCGGATGGCCAAGCGAATTCGGCGAGAAGAACACGAACCAGCTGAAGATGATGAAGAACACACCAAAACCAAACGCATCCTTTACCGTGTAGTACGGGTGGAAGGCAATGGTGTCCTGCGGGGTTTTTACGTCTATACCCAGCGGGTTGTTCGAGCCATGCTGGTGCAGCGCCCAGATGTGGAAGATCACCACGCCAACGATAACGAATGGCAGCAGGAAATGCAGTGCAAAGAAGCGGTTCAGCGTTGGGTTATCAACGGAGAAACCACCCCACAACCAGGTCACAATGGATTCACCAATGCCCGGAATCGCTGAGAACAGGTTGGTAATTACGGTAGCGCCCCAGAAGCTCATCTGGCCCCATGGCAGTACATAGCCCATGAAAGCGGTTGCCATCATCAGCAGCAGGATCACGATACCAAACCACCAGAGCAATTCGCGCGGGGCTTTGTAGGAACCGAAATACAGGCCGCGGAAAATATGGATATAGACCACGGTAAAGAACATCGACGCGCCCACCGCGTGCACATAACGCAGCAGCCAGCCGTAATTCACGCTACGCATGATATGCTCAACGCTGTTGAAGGCTTCTTTGACATGCGGGGTGTAGTGCATGGCCAGGAACAGACCGGTCAGGATCTGGATCATCAGGCATATGCCCGCGATAGAACCGAAGTTCCACCAGTAATTCAGGTTGCACGGCGTTGGGTATTTGCTGCCAAGGCTATGGTCAACAAACGAAAAAACAGGGAGGCGGTATTCGATCCAGTCTTTAATGGAGCCGGATGCGGGTGCGGAAGGTTTCTTATCCATAGATATTAGCCAATCTTAACGCGGTTATCGCTGAGGAAAGCATATTGAGGCACAACGAGGTTTTTCGGTGCAGGGCCTTTGCGGATACGGCCAGCAGTGTCATAGTGCGAGCCATGGCACGGGCAGAACCAGCCGCCATGCTCAGCTCCGCCGTAATCACCGGCGCCCGAAAGCGGGATGCAACCCAGATGCGTGCACACGCCAACCATGATCAGCCACTGTTCATGGCCTTTCTGTACGCGGTCTTCATCGGCCTGCGGATCAGGCAGGTCGGAAAGCGGCACATTGCGCGCTTCCTTGATATTGTCCGGGGTACGGTGACGGATGAACACCGGCACGCCGCGCCATTTGACCTTGATGGTCTGGCCAGGCTGAATGGGAGCAAGATCCACCTCAATGGACGACAGCGCAAGCACGTCGGCAGCAGGATTCATGCTGCTTACGAACGGCCATGCAACCGATGCAGCGCCGACGCCTGCAAGCGCAGAACCGGCGAGCACCATGAAATCACGGCGGGTCGTCTCAGGTTGGATCGATGATGTAGTGTTTTTAGACGGGTGACTCATGAAACATACTCAACAAATTATTTGTCGAGCCGTTTCTAAACAAAAGTTTCATAAGTTTCAACCCTAGAAACGGATTGAAGCCATAAAATTATTTCAAAGGATTAGCCCCGCAAGGCTTAAGCGGCAAATACCGCCCTGACAATGGCAAAACCCCAGCTGATAAGATGGTCGCCCATCTGCTGGAATACGCCTACCCAACTATTAGCCACCTCAACGCAGCGGTCGACGGTGTCCAGGTTAAACAGGCAAACGCCAAAACCGGAGGCAAAGCTGACAAATGTCACGCCCGTCAGCAGGTAAAAGGCGTTAAATCGTGGATCTGGATTAACAGGCATGGCTTCTGACCTTTTTTATTGAAAGCGTCTTTTATATTATTTAAGTAGCCTTTTATACAATTTTGCCAAATTTTGCGGCTATCATAAACCGCTTTTTTATGACGTTTTCGCGTACAATCCCAATATATTGAAAAAAATGACTATTTCCATCGTTTTATTTGAACCGGATATTCCGCAGAATACAGGCAGCATGATCCGCCTTGCCGCCTGCATGGGCGCGGTGCTGCATATTATCGAACCATGCGGCTTTCTGCTCGACAATAAATCCCTCCAGCGCGTGGCCATGGATTATGGCAGTGAGGCTACCATCGTGCGCCACCTCTCATGGAATCATTTTCTTGAATATAAACAGTCACAAACACCTTCGCGCCTGCTGGTATTTTCGACCCGCGCCAAGGAAACCTACACAGCGTTTGCCTTCCAGCCGGGGGATATGATACTGCTGGGACGCGAATCGGCCGGCGTACCTGATTATGTGGTTCAGGCCGCAGACGGTTTCCTGCGTATCCCGCTGGCTGCCGGTGCCCGTTCGCTCAATGTCGCCCAGGCTGCTAGTATGGCACTGGGTGAAGCACTACGTCAGACCCATTTATTTCCGACCCCGTAAGGATCATTATGGATTTAAAACAGCAACAAATGGATGCAACCAAATGGTTCCGCACCCTGCGTGACCAGATTTGCACTATTTTTGAGGCCATTGAAGACGAATACAGCAAAAGCGATGCTCCAGCAGGCCGCTTTACGCGCACCCCATGGGACCGCCCGGAAGGCGGCGGCGGCGAAATGTCGGTGATGAAAGGTCGTGTGTTTGAAAAAGTCGGTGTCAATATCTCCACCGTGCACGGCGAATTTTCCGAGACCATGCGCAAAGAGATTCCAGGCGCAGCGGAAGACCCGCGCTTCTGGGCCAGCGGTATTTCACTGGTGGCGCATATGTGCTCGCCGCTCGTGCCTGCCGTGCATATGAATACACGCATGATCGTGGTGGGCGAAGGCAAGAAACAATGGTTTGGCGGCGGCGGCGATTTAACGCCCATGTACCCGAACGAGGCGGACACCAAGGATTTCCACGCAGCGTTTAAAACCACCTGCGACAGGTTCGACGCATCCTACTACGATAAGTTTAAGAAATGGTGTGATGAATATTTTTTCCTGAAACATCGGGGTGAACCGCGCGGCGTTGGCGGCATATTTTATGATTATGTCGATACCGGCAACTGGCAGACCGATTTTGCATTTACCCAGGCCGTAGGTAAAACCTTCGCCGATATTTATCCGCAACTGGTACGCCGCCATATGAATGAAGACTGGACGCCCGAGCAGCGCGAGTGGCAGCTGGCCAAACGCGGGCGTTATGTAGAATTCAACCTGCTCTATGATCGCGG
>JAGVKI010000308.1 GCA_020050695.1 Alphaproteobacteria bacterium
CCCGGGAAGGCCCGTATATTTTTCGCGGAATTCGGCAATAGCCTTCTTGGTTGAGTCAAATTCACCCGCCACCACACGTATCTGCGCCTGGCGAATCATGGTCTGCGCCATGAATATGCCGCCAGCAAGCAGGGCAACCATAACCAGCACCATCGAGAATTCAATAAGCGTGAAGCCTGCTTGTGTAGAGCGAGCCGGTGGAGTGTGATTGCGGTTCATGGTTATATCCCTGTTATGAAGATGAGAGAGCAGCTTATATCCGGAACGGTGGTGTCATAGGCTGACCCTAATTCGGACGTGTTGCTTACACAAAACTGTGTTTCAGGATTTTCAGGTGTAAAGCTGAGTACAAAACCGCTGCCGGGTTTGCCGTCGTCTACCTTCTGGTCAATAAGCAAAGCCTCAGTAGGGTTAATTGCTGCGCCATATGCGCTGGCCTGCGGGCCAACCGGAGTACCAAAGATAATCACATGATGGTAATTGGAGTTGTATACACCGGCGGCCTGGCCCGGAAGCACATGCAGCATTGAATAGCCGCTGCCCTGTATTTTACTTGCAGGTATGTTTAGGCCGGGATCGACTCCAAGTTCCTGGCGACTTGATAATGCGCCTGTAAAGCTGCCATCCATAAAACCGGCATTCGAAAGATGCTGCCATGCGCGGTAGCTTTCCTGCCAGTTGGTTGCGCCTCCAAATGCGCTGCCATTGGAATCGCCGATATAGCTGTCGCCATTGCCGTTGCAGGTCGCTGTTTTAGGAATCGCATTTGCAGGTGAGTTAGGGCAGGAGTTGTCCGCACCCCATATGGTAATGGCATTGGGCATATCGCCCGGAAGGTAACGGTACTTATTCTGAAAGGAGGCGACGGCGTTTTTATATATTTCCACATCGGCGCTCACTGATAACAGACGTGCATTTCGTACCAATGCCTGCCCCATGACTACTACGCCTATAAGCAGACCGATTGAAACCAGTACCATGGCCATTTCAATCAGCGTAAACCCTGTGTTTTTTTGGTTCATGTCTATTGTGTGCTCCCTATTATGCTATTGTAGTATAAAGAATCTGATATTAAAAAATAGCATTTTATGTGAACCAGCCAGTTGCCTAATGCTTGCCTTGCGTAAATTTCCGTGTAGATTGCTGCAAAATTACTAAAATAGAAGTAGAAGGGGTGGCATGCCGGAACACATTTCCCGTATCGAAGCAAAATGCACCGAAAAGGGCCTGAAAATGACAGGCCAGCGCCGCGTTATCGCGCGCGTGCTTTCTGAATCGCAGGATCATCCCGATGTGGAAATGCTGTATAACCGCGCGTCCGCAATTGACCCTAATATCAGCATTGCAACCGTGTACCGCACCGTTAAATTATTTGAAGAAGCGGGCATTACCCAGCGCCATGATTTTGGTGACGGCAGGGCGCGCTATGAAGAAGCGTCCATTGAGCATCACGATCACCTGATTGACCTGAAGACCGGTAATGTTATCGAATTCGCCAATCTTGAAATTGAACGCCTGCAAAGGGAAATAGCCCAGAAACTGGGATATAAGCTGGTGGATCACAGGCTGGAACTGTATGGTATCCCGCTGGATAAAGCCTCGGAAGACTAGTTTACCCCATTTATTTGCCCCTTTATTATTAGGCTCACATGTTAGTTACACCTACTACAATAGAGACCCCATCCTCTACGCGGCCGTTATCGCTTTATGATCTGGGGGATTTGAAGGCGGGCAACCTGGAAGTATTTGTAGCTAGCCGCCCGGAAGAGATTGAAGCATCACAGACATTGCGTTACCGCGTGTTTGTTGAGGAAATGGGTGCCAAGCCTACGCCGCAATGCGCAGCCCTCAAGCGCGATATTGATGCTTATGATGATGTGTGCGATCATTTGCTGGTGGTGGCCCATCAGCCCGATGGCTCGATGCGTGTGGTTGGAACCTATCGCCTGCTGCGCCGCGAGGGCATGAAAAAGATTGGGCATTTCTACAGCGAAAGCGAATTTAACATTACGCCTATATTGCGTCTGCCGGGCCAGATACTGGAAGTAGGACGCTCGTGCGTTGACCCTGAATACAGGAATCGCGCGGTAATGCAGCTATTATGGCGCGGTATCGGTGCGTATGTGACGTGCTTTGAAATTGCATTGATGTTCGGCTGTGCCAGTTTCCACGGCACAGACCCGCAGCAGCATGCTACGGCTTTATCGTATCTATATCATTATCATCTGGCACCTGAGTCACTGCGTTCAGAAGCTCTGCCGGAACGCTATATTGAAATGAACCGCATGCCTAAAGAAGAGGTGAATGTAAAGGAAGCGTTCAATTCACTGCCAGCCCTTATTAAAGGCTATTTGCGCCTGAGCGGGTATATCGGCAAAGGTGCTGTGGTTGATGCTGAGTATAATACGCTCGATGTAGGCATCATTGTTAAAACCGATCTGGTAACCGCCAAATATGCACAGCGTTACAGCGCCAAAAGTGGCGGGGACGCTGACCCACAATAGGTATTAGGTAGCATGCTTAAGTCTGTCATTCGATCCGTATGCATGGTGTTGTGGCTGGCGTTCTGGTACGCACCGGTCTGGATAGCCAAGCATTATCAAAAAAACGATCAATATGAGCGCATGCTGTTGTTATGCAATCGCGGCATGCTGTTTATTGCTGGCATCAAATTGCATGTAACTGGCCAGCTGTCTGAAAAACGCCCCTTGCTGGTAGTCAGCAATCACATTTCCTATCTGGATATTATATTGCTGGGCAGCCAGATGAGGGTGCGTTTTACCCCTAAGAGCGACATTGCCAAATGGCCGGTAATTGGCAAAATCTGCGTGCTTTGCGACGCGGTGTTTATTGACAGGTCGCCGGGCAAAGTATCTTCAATGAAAGAGCATCTGCACAATGCCCTTATGGAAAAGAAGCCCATCAGCCTTTTTCCGGAGGCAACTACCGGCGATGGCATTCACATGATTCCGTTTAAGTCCGGTTTCTTTAGTCTCGCAGAAGGTGATTTTGGCGAGGAGGGGCTGACCATCCAACCCGTGGCGCTAACCTATACACGCATTCGTAAATTGCCTATCGACCGTACACAGTGGCCGGATATCGCATGGTATGGCGACATGGAATTGCTTTCACACTTGTATCATGTTTTTTCACTGGCGCCGCTTGAAGCGGAACTGGTGTTTCTGCCGCCCATTCATGTGACTGCCCAGCATAACCGCAAGCAACTTGCGGCTGAATGCCAGGGGCTTATTGAGGGGGCAATCGAGGAAATACGTAGCCGCAAACCTGTGGTGACAAAAGCGATCTCGGGTCCAAAGGATGCGGTTCCGCTGAAGATTCAGCAACAATAGTTTTTAAATTCAGTGGCTTAATAAAGCCCTGTTACATGCAAAGCTATCTAAAATTAACGGATTGTTATTCAAATTCGTGCTATAATTTACAGTAGATTATGCCCCCAGGAGAATAACTATGATCAGTGCAATTAACACCGCTCTTTCCGGTTTAAATGCTGCAAGCAGGCGACTTGAAAATAGTGCCAACAATATTGCCAACCAGTTCAGCACCTCTACAAGCCTCAACGGACAGCGGGTAGATAAACCCTATACACCCCAACAGATAAAGCAGGTAACGCTGGAAGCAGGCGGCGTGGCCACTGTAACCACGGACAAAGATCCGGCGAGCGTTTCATATTTTGATCCCAGCAATCCGCAAGCAAATGAACAGGGCCTGGTCGCGTTCCCGAATGTGGATACAGCGCAGGAACTCATTGGCCAGCAGGTTGCTGCTTATGATTTTAAAGCGAATCTTAAAACGATCGAAACCGCTAATAAAATGCAGCAGAAATTACTGGATATAATTAGCTAACCCAACCTAACCTAAGGGCAACGGTATTGATGCAGGGATATGCCAACACGTCCAATAAGAAAGCACTGGCAATAGAAAGCCGGGCAGGGCACCTGCTTCGCGAATATCTGGATACGCTGCGTGGTGAGCGCCCATTCGCCTCAGAAAATGAAATCAATCCTCATGAATTGCGTTCCATATGGGATTACTGCTTTCTAATTAGCATTGATCCTGTCACAAAGTATGCGGGCTATCGCTATAGCTATCTGGGACAAAAATTAATTGAAGCCTATGGTGATGATTCGCAGAATTCTGACATCGCCATTCAGCTTATTTCTACTACCAGCGAGAGCCTTACCGATAATTTTGATGCAGTCCTGCAGACAAAAAAACCAGTGATTGACGAAGCTGAGTTTGTGAATTTAAAACATCTGAACGTCAAATACCGAATCAGTCTTTTTCCGCTCGGTACGGATATGAATATAACCCATATTATAGGATGTATGCGCTGGCGCATATACTAGTGTAACTATGTATAACGACGATACACCTAAGGATAGCAGCCCATTTGAGGCATTGCAGCTTATGCGCAAACAGGTGCCGCAGTTTATGGGTACGCATTACCGCATTTACACAGACTAAAAAACTTACACGCGCGTAGAAGCAAATAGCGCTGTTGAAGCATTGCAAAAATTTGGCACTGAGAAGATTTACCGCATTGAGCGCGATACCATACATCTCAATCGTATTGTTGAGATTCCAGCACTCATGGACGAAGTTAAAGAAAAAGCGATATACGTTGAAACAGCGGCACCCGTCATTGAGAACATAGCGGAAGCCGTAAAACCAGATCTGGCTGACCTTTCTCCTGTAGACCAGGAAGCAGTTGCGCTATCTGGCAATGAGGTAGAGCAGCTTATCCAGGCCGATACTAGCGGCGCTGCCTGAACGGCCAGATCATCTGGCTAAAGAATCCACTGGGAATATTTGCACCATCCACACCGTAGCGCTCTGGCCTGCGGCCTTCAGGCATATAAAACGTTCCAAACATAATATCGAGCAGCGGAAAAGTAGGGGCAAAATTCTTGTCCATGCCTTCTGCCTGTGCCGTATGGTGCCAGCGATGGAAGACCGGACTGGCGAACAGGTAGCGGAAAGGGCCAAACGTCCAGTTTACGTTGGAATGCACCATAACCGAATAGATGGTGTTGAAGGCTGCCATCTGCGTGATGGCGATGGGTGAGAAGCCTAAAAAGAGCATCAGCACATCGACCATGGTAAACGAGATCCAGCTGTTGATAGGATGGAAGCGGTAGGTGGACAGCCAGTCTACATGCTCGGATGAGTGGTGGATGGCATGAAATGGCCACATGCGTGCCGAATGAAACCAGCGATGCAGCCAGTAAATCAATATGTCGCTAAGGATAAATGCTATGGCGGACTGCCCCCATACAGGCAGTTTAGAGAGCGCGCCATAGCCGCTGGTGATGAAGGACATCACATCATCTGGCTTTGCATTATGCATAACCACGTAAATGCCGATCGCCATAAGCAGGATACGAACCAGGCGCGTAAGCAGCGGCATTACAAAGAAGTAGAGTATATCGGTCAACATTCCCTTACGCAGCTTTGGCTGGTCGGGATTGCAGGGCATAAGGAACTCAAGCACGATGCTCACCGCAAACAGGCCGGATAGCCAGTAAAACAGATGAATCCAGGTATTGGTAATGGTGGGGATGATAAGTTCCATAATCAGGTGCGCGGGGCTTTCCGTTCAGATAACAATGTCAGTATATCACGTTTCTCGTTATCGCTTAAGTACGGCCAGGAGGCGATTTCATCCAAGGTGCGAAAGCAGCCTTTGCAATAGCCTGTTATCTCGTCGGTGCAGCATATATTGATGCAAGGGGAGGGGACGGTAGTGTTAGAAGGTGCTTCAGCCATGCAGTTCCGGTTAATCCTTATTTGACACCCGCCCGCCTGTTGTTTACTTTCCGATACTTAAGTTATGGAGCGGGAGAGCCTATGAAACACCAATTTACATCAATAGCCATCGTTTGTGCAATGGTTGTGCTGGGCGGTGCTTCGGCCCACGCCCGCGAACAGATGCGTATTGTAGGCTCCGGCACGGTATATCCCTTTTCCACATTGGCGGCAGAGCAGTTCGGCCAGAATGGAAAATTTAAAACCCCGATTGTTGAAGCAACCGGTACTGGCGGCGGGTTTAAGCTGCTGTGCGAAGGGGTAGGTGAGGACACGGCGGATATTAATAATGCCTCTCGCCGCATGAAAGATTCCGAAAAAGCGTTATGCACTAAAAACGGCGTAACCGATGTGCGTGAATTCACGATTGGATTTGACGGTATTGTTATCGCCAATAAAAAAGGCTCCCCCGCATTTAACCTGACCAAGAAGCAGCTGTTCCTGGCGCTTGCACGTGAACTGCCTGACAGCACAGGCAAACTGGTCAAAAATCACTACACTAACTGGAAAGAGGTCGATTCCACGCTGCCTGACCTGCCTATCATCATGTATGGCCCTGGCACGGTGTCTGGTACACGAGATACATTTGTAGAACTGGTCATGGAAAAGGGCTGCGAAAAGGTGGAGGCCTTTGCGAAGGCATTGCCGAATGAAAAAGAACGCAGCAATGCCTGCAAG
>JAGVKI010000185.1 GCA_020050695.1 Alphaproteobacteria bacterium
ATTCGAACCAGGGACCGTCCGATTAACAGTCGGATGCTCTACCGCTGAGCTATCGCGGAACACTCTAAACGCCTAAGCGGGCAACACTATTAGCAAAATTTGATTTCTATCGCCAGCCCTTATTTTCGTTTCAGGGCGTTTTTTTTGCGATAATAATTTATGAAGCTATTTCAATGGGTAATTTGCAGCGGCTTTTCGGCCATTTAGCGCGCTAGCGCGAGGAGGTTACGATCGTGCAGCTAACATCCCTGCTCTGTAAGTCGCTGCACAGGCTGCTGGCTTCCTGGTTGCTTGCCAGCGGGCCTACGCGTACCACATAGCCCGAACCATTTTTGCCGCCGCGCGATACGTTGCTGCGTTTATTGGCAAACAGGTCGGAATGGGCGGTGCGCAGGTCTTCCCATGCATTGAGTATGTCCATCTGGTTGGATGAACTAAGCACCTCTGCCCAATATTGCGTGGCAGGTGCATGGCGCATTTTCATAGTAGAAGCACTGCCGCCAGAATTGGAAAGCATCTCACGGCGCGCTTCATACGCGCTTGGCGCAGGCGTTGGCGCTGCTGTGAAAAGCCCTTCACCATGATTAAATCGGCAATTCAGGCCGCTATCCACTGCTTTTACACTCTTACTGCAAAAGTTCATGGCATCTTCGTTGGTAGCAAAAGGACCAACATTAAGCGAGGTTTCGGCAAATTTATTGGTAACCAGCGGACGCAAGATACGCACGCGAAGTCCTGCGGTTTCCGCTGGTGCCTTGCTACGGACACGCTGCCAGATAGCGCCTGCCTGGCCTTCATCGGTAAAGGCCGAAATATTCAGCCAGCCTGAGCCATCATTGCTTCCCGAGCGCATTTTCTGTACTTCCGGCGTGGTGACTACCGGGTTAGACGAAAGCAACTGTGCTGCCGGCAGGCCTGCTTCATTGCGCGGAGCCGATGCACTGCCAAGCATTACAGTGCGTGCGGGCGCAACGTCATCGCGGAATTTATTTTCATTCTGCGACAACGGTACGCGAATCGCTTCTGCTACCTGAACCTGCCCGTCTGAACTGCCTTCAATATCACGGCTTTCAATAGACACAGGCGCGGATTCAGTAGCCTGCACCACTACGTCTTGCGGGCGTTCTTTTTCCTGCTCATCATCACCGCTGATGGAAGGCACCCACGACCACATGCTGCCCTCGTCCTTGTCCTTGCTGTTTTTAGTCGGTGCGGGTTCGGGCTTGCGCTCAACCTCTTTGGGCTTATCGTCATCATCGCCGCTGATAGACGGCACCCACGACCACATGCTATCGTCATCCTTGGGTTTGGCATCTGCCGGAATCTGTTCCCGCGAGGCAATTACTACAGGTGCGTCGGTAACAATACGAATGCTTCGGGTTTTTTCTTCGACCTTATCAGCAAGGCTTGCCACTGTTTTAGGCGGGGCGCGCTCCATATCTTCAATAACGAAGCAGGATATATCAGCGGCAAACAGCTTGTTGCATATTTTCTGGGCGCTCACCTTGCTGTCTACCGGGCCAGCCTGGATGCGTGTGCCTTTAATCATGTTATTTTCGTAACTGGTCTTGGGGTAATACCACAGACCTTTAAGTAGCGACTTGTACTTTGCCGAAAGCGCGTGCCAGCTTTTTTCTGCCTGCTCCTGGCTCACTTCCTTGCCAATTTCAAGGTAATATTTACCCTCAGCATACGCCGGAGCATGCACGAGAACTGCACCCCCGATAATCAACGCTGCGAGAACGATTTTTTTCACCCTGTACCCTTATAGCCTGCCGTTTTATACGCTGGCAGACTATATGGTTACCATTTTAAAAAACCAGAGATTTCTTGGAAGCAGTTGCTGATAAAGAAAATGGGATAATACATATACTTATCAATGGATTGCTATTTGCCCTTCAACGGCCGCAAGGGCTTGCCCCTTATTTTGTGCGGCAAGCCAACGCATAGCGGCAAATTCATCCCTGAACTGCTGGATAATAACATCATCCTTGCCCAGTTTTTCCAGGCATTCGATAAGCGTGTTCAATGTTTTATCCTCAAGGGCATGGGCTACATTGGCAGGGTTAATTCGGCTTGTGCCCAGTAGCGATGCCACCACCTGCGGGCGCAGTTCCGTTACTTCAGCAATGGCCGTAGTGCTTAGCCGTGTTCTTTCATGGTCTACAAAGAATCCTATAAGTTTATTCCGCTGCTCCTGGATAAGCGCATCCACACCAATGGAACGTGCGGTGCTGCATGACTTGCCATTCTTGGTATGCCCGCTACCAGAAGCATGAGCATTTTCCCTGCTGACAGGAAGATGTTTAGAAAAGCTGAGTTTCGCGCTTTCATATAAATCCATCTTCTCTTCAACCGACAATGGATGCTCTTTAGTATCGAGTGCCTTTACAAGTGCCAGTGATTCCTTGGGGGTTATCCTGCGATCCGGGTGGCTGTTCTCGATCAGGTAGATGTCTTTCCACTGCATATGATCTTCACGGCTGATTTCGGATACATGCGTTGCCAGATCACTTTGGGTAATGCCCAGCTTCTCGCGTAGGTCCCTCACCATTCTACCAAAGTCATTTTCTTCGGTGATTGGCTCGAATTTACGCACCGCTTTCTGGTGTTGCTCAGCTGTTTCATAAAAATCGGCAAGACGGATATGCTTTTCTTCCTCGCTTAAGCGGCTGCTTATAATAAGCAGGTAGGCAAGGGTATTGACCACATCATTATCGGGCATAGCGTCATTGTTTTCCCAGGCCTGTACGTCTTTATCCGTGTAAAGAGACGGGGAAACATTATCATGGTTCTCCGCCATTTTCTGGTAAATGCGCGCGGTCTTTTTATTGATGGTTTCCGCTAATTTCTGCTGTGTCCAACCGCGATCTTCACGGTAG
>JAGVKI010000194.1 GCA_020050695.1 Alphaproteobacteria bacterium
CTATTTATTCTTCATCCGTAATTGCACATAATTTCTCTGAGCAGATGGCTTTGTTTACAGCGCAGACCTATCCGTATGTCATAAAGCATATTGAACGCCTCTTAGATGGTAACCTCACCATGCGCATTGACCCTGCAACGGCCAAGCGCCACGATAATTGCTATTCATCCGAAAGTGCTCAGCATAATAAATGCTTTCTTGGTATTACACTTAGCCGCATATTTTCATGTTATGATACATTGATGGAAACACCCGATGACGGCTTCTGTGACTTAAGTGCAAAGCCCCTGTCTCATTATATACATAATCCGGCATTCCAGCTGCATGATGGGGTGCATGCCCATATCAGCGGATATTGATCATTACCAGGGATAGTTGCTGAAGATGCGCTCTAGGTGAGGGTCGGCGGCTATGGATGCAGGCGTAATGAGCTTGCCGTTCATTATCACATCATAACAGGTTTCAAAATTATAGCCCTTGCCGGCGCAGGCCGGGTAATACTGCCAGCGCTGCTCAATGAGTTTACGTACAAAACGGTTATTGATGCCCAGTGAGCCAATCTGCTCTACCTTGCCAAGTGAGACGCCCGCGTCCTTAAACGCCAGATAATCCAGTTCGCTGCAATAGATCGCATCATTATCAAAAGAAAAGAAATGATCATAAGGCTTGCCGTAATAGGCTTTAGCTGCAGACAGAATGGCAGTTGCCTGCGCCTGCGATAGATCTTTATAACGATAGAGAGCAAAGCGCCCGAGCACGCCCTGGTCGATCCACCGATCAAGCGGCGTTTCAGTAACGGTGCTTGATGCCTGAATAACCACTACGCCGTTATCAGTATGTTTGATAATGCCGGTATGGATATAAATGCTGCCGCTGGCAAGGCCAATGGCCATGGAGCCGGGCACCCATGTGCTCTGAAACACCAGGTCGCCATCCTTAAGCGGTGGCAGGTCTGCCTGATTCAGGGTTGATAAATACCCTGCATACACAAAAAGCGCAGCCAGAAGGCTATAGAATATAAGCCTTGCCGGACTGCGCTTTTTCATTGGGATTACCCGTAATTATTTATTCAGTACGGCAGGCTGTGAGCAGAGCGCGCCAGTATCCTGGAAATCCTTGTTTTTGAAATCGACGCAGCGCATGGTCAGGTGATTTTTGGACTCACTCCAATAGGTCACCAGTGCGATACGGCCATCAGGCCAGTTGATAGTATCGCTGCTGACTAAATCCCAATTGGTACGCGCAATATTAGCTGAGGTAAGACCTGGAACCGGTTCCCATATAAATTGCGGAGCTTTTTCAGCAGCCATCGCAGATGCAGATGCCATGGAAAGGAGCAGGGAGATGAATAATGTCTTTTTCATTGTAAGTACCATCCTCTAGTTACTAAAAATATTACGCTACTTTACGTTTGCCTTCGACCAGTGAAAGCACTTTGATTGCCGCCTCGGGAATATTGGTGCCGGGGCCAAACACTTCGGCTACGCCTGCTTTTTGCAGATACTCATAGTCCTGCGCAGGAATTACCCCGCCGCATACGACCAGAATATCGCCGCGGCCTGCTTTTTTAAGTGCGTCGATCAATTGCGGCACCAGCGTTTTATGGCCAGCAGCATGTGAGGAAACACCTACAATATGCACATCGTTTTCCACGGCCTGCCTTGCTACTTCTTCCGGTGTGGCAAAGAGCGATCCCACGTCCACGTCAAAGCCCATATCGGCAAAGGCGGTGGCAATTACTTTTGCACCGCGATCATGGCCATCCTGACCCATTTTAGCGACGAGCAGGCGAGGGCGGCGGCCTTCATTTTTGGCAAATTCAGCGGCTTTATCACGAATAGGTTTTAAACTGTCATCAGCATCGTACACAGCGCCATACACTCCCGAGATGGTTCGAACTTCTGCATTATAACGGCCATAGATTTTTTCCAGCGCCGAGGATATTTCACCGACCGTAGCACGCTGCTTAGCAGCTTCCACGGCCAGTTCAAGCAGGTTACCAGTTTTATCCTGCGCCGCCTTGGTGAGTGCATCGAGCGCCAGCTGGCAGGCTTTTTCATCTCGTTTTGAGCGCACTTCAGCCAAACGCTTCAGCTGTGCTTCACGCACTTTGGCGTTATCCACATCGAGAATGTCGATAGGGTCTTCTTTTTTCAGCTGGTATTTATTGACGCCAACGATCACGTCCTCGCCGCGATCCACACGCGCCTGCCTGCGGGCAGCAGATTCTTCGATTTTCTGCTTAGGAATCCCGGCTTCTATGGCCTTGGTCATACCGCCAATTTCATTGACCTCAGCGATCAGTTCCTCGGCATGCTTCACCAGGCTGGCGGTGAGCGCTTCTATATAATAGCTGCCGCCAAGCGGATCGACGACTTTAGTGACCGCACTCTCATGCTGGATAATCAGCTGGGTATTGCGGGCAATACGCGCCGAAAAATCGGTAGGCAGGGCAATCGCCTCATCAAGCGCGTTGGTGTGCAGCGACTGGGTTCCGCCCAGCACCGCCGCCATTGCCTCAATGGTGGTACGCACCACGTTATTATAGGGGTCTTTTTCGGTCAGGGACACACCTGACGTCTGGCAATGTGTGCGCAGCGCAGATGACATGGCGTTCTTTGGATTATACTTGCTCATGGTCTTGGCCCAGAGCAGGCGCGCTGCGCGCAGCTTGGCGATTTCCATGAAGAAATTCATGCCGATGGCAAAAAGAAGGAGAGGCGGGGTGCAAACGCATCCACATCCAGGCCTTTAGAAAGGGCGGCTTTTACATACTCATCACCATCGGCAATGGTATAGGCAAGTTCCTGCACGGCGTTCGCGCCTGCTTCGTGCATATGGTAGCCCGAGATGGAGATGGAATTAAACTTCGGCATGAACTTCGCCGTGTATTCAATGATGTCCGCCACGATACGCATGCTCGGTTCCGGCGGATAGATATAGGTATTGCGCACCATGAATTCTTTGAGAATATCATTTTGAATGGTGCCTGAGAGTTCCTCCAGTTTTGCGCCCTGCTCA
>JAGVKI010000246.1 GCA_020050695.1 Alphaproteobacteria bacterium
AAAAGCAGATGAACATGGAAGAACTCCATGCGCATATCAGCGATAGCTTAGCTAAAGTGCCGCCGCATGAACTGCCGCAGTTGATTGCCGAATGCTCCGCTTCGCTGGTAGAGCATTTCAAGGACAAGCAGCTGGATTACGGTAAGGTCTATACCCAGATCATGACCGACATGTACCGCTACCACCATATCGCGCTTGATAATCTCGGCACGGAGCCGGAAGAGCGTATTGCTAAAGCCAATGGCAAGCATACCGATGCAGCCGCTCCTTCAACGCAGGTTGCCGCAGCTGAAACAGAAAAACATGAAGGCACCCATGCCTCCAAACATGCACGTAAATCCGCATCCGATCTCGCAGCGGTAACGCCTGCTGCATCGCATGTGGAAAAAGCCGCTGCCGCTGCCAGCGAAGCGCATCACGGCCTCAGCGCCTAATTTTATTTCATTGTTATATAATGATATTGCCATGTTTTCGCTTCTTGCGGAAGCAGGCCTGCTCTATTATAATTATAGCACGGTATTTTCTTGTTATGCGAGGCATGGCTTTGCAGGGAAAATTACAGGTTCTGCACTCTTACAAGGAGGGTAAGACCGTTTCCGTGTCGGGCGAAAGTCCGTGAGGTAGATTCTCTGGAAGGATCAGGTGCGTCACCTGTTTTCTGAAAGAGAGTTCCCAAGGGAGGGTATGGCGATGCCAACCCCACTGCAGATCGAAGCCGCAAAGACCCTCAAGGATTACGAGGACACCGAATGGTGGTTCACGTTGTTTTTCGGTGGAGGGTGTATTTTCCTTGATGCATTTATCGCTGGTGGTTCGTTGAACTTGGTAACGTTAGTCAAGTTGAATGAAGTAGTCTGTGGTAACAGCTACAAAGAAGCCCTCGCTAAGGTGATTCGCGGCGAAAGCTTCGAACTACCGGAGCCTCCCGACTGTACAACTGGTTGTGCAAGCTGAGTAACTACTTCCTACCTCAAACCCTTTCCTCGCTGCGATTTCCGGCTTGCCGGAGTCGCGGCGGGGGAAGACTATTTACGCAGATTTTTCCTTGGCGATCATCTTTTGCAGGCCGCCGTCTTTTTCAAGCAGGGTCATGTCTGCCTGCCTGCGGCCCGCCAGTACATCGCTGGCCAGTTTGTAATCGAGTTCTTTTTCCCATTTAGCGATCACCAGGGTGGCGATACCGTTACCGATCAGGTTGATCATGGCGCGGCCTGTGGACATAAAGCGGTCGACCGCGAAAATCAGCGCAAGGCCCACCTGCAAATTCTGGTCGGGAATGATCTTCATCGAGGCAAGCGTTGCAGCCAGCACCAGGAAAGCGCTTCCGGTCACGCCAGCGGCGCCCTTGGAGGTGATAAGCAGCACGCCAAGCAAGGTGATCTCCTGCGCGAAGGTAAGCGGTGTCTGCGTGGCATAGGCGATGAATACCGCCGCCATGGTGAAATACAGCGACGAGCCATCCAGGTTGAAGGAATAGCCCGCAGGCACGACAAGCCCGACTACCGATTTGGAGCAGCCAAGTGCGGTCATGCGTTCCATCATACGCGGCAGCACGCTTTCGGATGAGGAGGTGCCAAGCACGATCAGCAATTCTTCTTTAATGTATTTCAGGAACTGCAGCACGCTCAGCTTACAGTAAAAGCGCATGATCGGCCCGAGGATGCATGCAATGAACAGGATGCCTGTGGCATAGAACAGCAGGATCAGTTCGCCCAGTTCCGTCAGCGAGCCCACGCCGAACTTGCCGACCGTATAGGCCATGGCGCCGAATGCGCCGATAGGGGCAAGCTTTGTGATGATGTCGACCATCTTGAATAATACATGCGAGAAAGATTCGATGATGGCGATCACGTCGCGGCCTTTTTCGCCAAGTGCGGTAAGGCCAGCGGCAAACAGGATGGAAATGAGCAGCACCTGCAATATTTCGCCTTCTGAAAAGGCGCCTACGATGGTGTTAGGTATAATATGCATGATGAAATCAACGGTAGAAGGCATATGTGTTGCTTCCACCTTGCCAGCAATAGCGCTGGTATCATAAGCGGCGATGTTGATCGCCATGTCGCTGCCTGGCTTGAATAACTCCACGGCGCCAAGGCCCATAAGCAGGGCGATGGTGGTGATGATCTCAAAATATAAAATGGCTTTGGCGCCAACGCGGCCTACCTGCTTTACGTTGCCCATGCCAGCGATGCCGGTCACCATGGTGCAGAAAATAATAGGGGCGATCATCATTTTAATCAGGTTGATAAACCCGTCGCCCAGCGGCTTCATGGCGGTGGCCTGTTCAGGGGCCACATAACCAAAGCCGATGCCCAGTACAATGGCTGTGATTACCTGAAAGAAAAGGTCTTTATAGAGAGGCTTTTTCTTAGCCGTTTTTGCTGGTGTCATGAATGTTCCCTGTATGTCGTGCTCTGCCGCCGCTGGTTTGTGATACTTTTTTTAATTTAAGCGAGTTGTCGTATCTACGATAAAATGGCTGCCAATGCCAGTAAAAACAGGCTTTGCGGGGTGGTAAATGGCCATGTGTCGCATTCTGGAGCAGAAAATAGGGAAAAGCCAGATACGTCCGAGGCTTGCTTTGGCGCACGTATTGATTGTATTTTTGAAAATTTATGCTATAAATGCGGGATAAAAACTATATTCAAAAAAG
>JAGVKI010000176.1 GCA_020050695.1 Alphaproteobacteria bacterium
ATAGCCGTCTTTCTGTTCGTCCTGGAACTGCAGGAATTCGCTGTGCTTGTCGAGGCTCTTGCGGAAATCCTGCTGGTTTTCGCGGCGGGTTTCCACAAAGCCTTTAAGCTTTGGCAGCTGCTGCATGCCCATAACGGCCTGCACTTCGGTGGGGCGCAGGTTGTAGCCTACGTTGATGAAGATAAAGCGTGGGTCGATTTCCGGATATTCGCGGATGTATTTGTCTTTCTGGTCGGCTTCGCGTGACCAGCCGTGAGCGCGCAGTACGCGCAGCAGTTCGGTCATTTCAAAGCTATTGGTAAAGCACAGGCCGCCTTCAAAGGTGGTGATGTGGTGCGAGTAGTAAAGGCTCATGGTGCCAACATCGCCAAACGCACCAACCGATTTGCCTTTATAGGTGGCGCCCATGGATTCGCAGCAATCTTCGATTACGAACAGGTTATGCTTTTTAGCAAGGCCCATCAGTGCGTCCATGTCGCACGGGTTGCCATATACATGCACTGGCATGATAGCGCGGGTCTTAGGCCCGATGGCGGCTTCGAGTTTTTTCATGTCGAAGTTGTAGGTGGAGAGGTCGCAGTCTACAAATACCGGTATCAGGTTGTACTGGATCAGCGGCCATACGGTGGTTGCCCATGAAAGTGCAGGTACGATTACTTCGTCGCCCGCTTTCAGGTGATTTGGCCATGCCGGGTTGGCAAGAGCTGCAACTGCCAGCAGGTTTGCCGAGGAACCGGAGTTGTTCATCAGGCTGTATTTGGTATCGAAATGTGCCGCGCACTGTTCTTCAAACGTGCGTACCTGTTTGCCCATGGTCACCATGGTCGACAGGGACTGTTCCACCATCGCGGTGATTTCTGGCGCGCCGAAGCTAGGCTCGTGCAGGCGCACTACCGGATTTTTTGGATCGAATCCGAAATGAAATTCAGCGTCGCAATAATCTTTAATGCCTTTTTGAATGGCAGCCAGTGCCTGTTCTTTCGTGGTCATGTTCATGTCTCCTGTCGGTTATCGGGTCAAAAACTGGGTGCCGCTGGCAACGCGTTCGCGCCAGTAGTCCAATAAGTCTTGCATGGTTTTTTCAAACGAAATTTCAGCTTTCCAGCCGGTATGTTTTTCGAACTTGGCGGTATTGGGCACCTGCAAGTCGGCGTCAATCGGACGCAGGCGATCCGGGTCGGTTTCCACCGTGATCTTGTCTTTCATTGGTGACAGCGAAATCTGGTATTTGAGCATGTCTTCGATCATGCAGGTATACTGGCCGCCGATATTGTAATATTCGCCGCCTTTTGGATTGACGGTTACCAGCATGTAGTAGGCGCGAACCGCGTCGCGCACGTCGGCAAAAGTACGAAGGCTCTGCAAATTGCCGGTTTTAATCACAGGCGGGATCAGGCCGGCTTCGATCATGGCGATCTGCTTGGCAAAGGTGGATTCCGCAAACACGTCGCCGCGGCGCGGGCCGGTATGGGTGAACATGCGGGTGGTCATCACCGTCATGTTAAATGCTTCGGCGTAGTAGCGGCCAACCAGGTCGGTACCTACCTTGGAAATCGCATAAGGGCTGGCCGGGTGGAAGGTGCATTCCTCGTCAATCGGCAGCTTTTCTTTGGGCACGCGGCCAAATACTTCCGAAGATGCGCACACATGCACAATAGCGTCCTGCTTATATTGCTTGAGTGCTTCGAGCACGCGCGAGGTGCCCTGGATATTGGTTTCATACGTATCCAGCGGTGCGGTAAAGCTAGTCTTCGGATAGCTCTGTGCTGCCAGATGGAATACGTAATCGGGCATGCAGATACGTACGGCCTCGTTGATCGAATCGCTATCGCGCAGATCGCCATACACTAAATGGATACGGTCTTTTTTATTGATGCGCGGCAAATGATGGGCGATGTTGTCCAGCGGGCTGCGCCAGCGAATCAGGCCGTAAATGTCCCAATCGGTATTTTCAATAAGAAAATCGGTCAGGTGGGATCCGACCATGCCGGTGATGCCGGTAATAAAAGCACGCTTTTTAGCCACGAAAAAACCCTAAAAACAAAATCTGAAAAATGCCCCTTGGCAATTAGCTGTGCCAGCAAGGATTGTCAACTATTAGCGGTAAAATCAGGGGGGTATTTACAGGGATTTTTTATATATTGGGAAAACAGCCAATAACAGGCGGCATTTTTATTGTTCCGTTACAGTTCCTTGTTTGGTTTGGCCGGTGGTGTTCATTGGCGCTGGACAGCCGAATCCAACTGCGGCATAACCTAAGCGACAAAAAACACTGAACGAAGCTTAAGCACCATGGCCAAAGAGTACGTTGATATAGCAATTGCAGATATAGGCAGGGGGCTGCGCGATTACCGCCTTGCCGCATTTCTTGCATGGGAAGATATTGGCCAGCGTTACAAGCGCACGATGCTTGGGCCCATGTGGATTGTGCTAAGCACCGGCATCTGGTTTTCTGCCATGGGTTTTGTAATGGCTAATCTATTTGGCCAGCCTGCCGCTGAATATCTGCCATTCATGACTTCAGGCCTTTTGGTATGGCTGCTGATTTCATCTTCGATTATCGATAGTGCGCAGGCGCTGACCATGGCAAGCCCTCTGATTTCATCGTTCCCTATTCCTATTTTCACGCATTACCTGCGCTTTGTGATGCGCAATTATTTTATTTTCCTGCATAACATCATCATATTGTTGATTGTATTTGCTATTTATCCCCCGCAATTTACTGCATACAGCTGGCTGGCGATTCCTGGGTTGTTGCTCAATATGGTAATCCTTATGAGTCTTGCGGTTTTCCTTTCGCTTGCGAATTTGCGTTACCGCGATACGCATCTGGCGGTGGCCAGTGCTATGCAGGTGCTGCCGTTCATCACCCCGATCTTCTGGGATCGCGGCATGCTCAAAAACCATCACTGGATCGCTGACATCAACCCGCTGTACCATATGATCGAGATTGTGCGTTCCCCCTTGCTGGGCAACGCAGTTCCAATGTATTCATGGCTGATTGCAAGCGGGTTGGGTGCTGGGTTGTTCCTTGGAGCGTGCGTTTTATTCGTGCGTTACCGTCATCGTATTATTTACTGGTTATAAGGCCGCCAATGTCCCGTATTTATCTTGAAAACGTGAATGTCCATTATCCGGTAATGCAGGATCATTACCGTTCTATACGCCGGGCATTCCTGCGTAAGATAAGCCGTGGGCGCGTATATGGCGAGGATGGCCATACTAATAATGTCCATGCGCTCAAAAACATTAATATCGATCTTCGCGATGGCGACCGCGTGGGTTTAATTGGCCGTAACGGCGCAGGCAAGTCCACATTGCTGCGCACGCTGGGGCGCTTTATTTTGCCTGATACCGGCAAGGTGCTTATCGAAGGAAATATCACCTCCCTGTTCAGTGTGAATGGCGGTATGGACGTGGAGCGCAGTGGCTATGACAATGTATTCCTGATGGGGCGCTTGCTTGGCATGTCGCGTAGTGAGATGGAAGAAAATTTGCCCGATATTGTTGAGTTTTCAGAACTTGGTGAGTTCATGTCGCTGCCGGTGCGTGCCTATTCGGACGGCATGAAAGTGCGTTTGGGTGTTGCGGTTGTCACCTGCGTAAAGCCGGATATTCTGCTGCTGGATGAAGCGATCGGTGCTACCGATGCGCATTTTATTGAAAAAACCACCAGGCGAGCCCAGCAGCTGTATGACCGTGCCAGTATTATTGTCATGGCGTCGCATTCAACTGAAATCCTTACCAATCTCTGCAATAAGGCCCTGTGGATTGAGCATGGCAGCGTTGTTAAGTTTGGCGGCGTGGGTGAGGTGCTGGGTGCCTATATGGACACGACATCACAAAGGGATGCGGCGGCAGCCTGACAGTAAAAAACACCAATAATAAAAAATAATAACAGACGTTACAGGGAGTAGAGTATGGATACATCAGGGAGTGGTGCGGCTAAAGCTGCGCATGCCGTAAAAGTAACGCGCAAACCCGCATCGCTTAGTTTTCTTAAAAAGGCCCAGATTGTTGGCGGTTTCGATATGAATATCGAACAGGGAAGTTCTGCGCCGGCTGACTATCAGGGCGATTTCATTCTGGGTAGCACTATTGCAGCGTCAACTCAAAAACAGCTGGATAGCTTTTTTGCAGAAGAAGGGGTGAAGCCGCTTCCTGGCAGCGGCAGGCTACGCATCAGCGCGAAGGATTACTACGCGCTGGAAGCCAAATACCATATTCCCCTGCAGAAAAATGACATCGAGCAGCTGGCGCGCAAATTTGCGGCTCCTGGGCACAAGGCAGATTTTATGAACAGCAATAGCGCCTTTGGTATCCATTACACACGCGCTATCAA
>JAGVKI010000205.1 GCA_020050695.1 Alphaproteobacteria bacterium
TATATACCACTCTAGTAATGCTTTTTTATCCATATCTGGGTATATTGGCCCCAGACTAACCGATTGTAAAGGTGCCAGGCATGTCCGAAGCAGAAAGCATGGAATATGATGTAGTTATCGTAGGAGCGGGGCCCGCCGGGCTGTCTGCCGCCATACGAATAAGGCAGCTTTCCCAGGAATCGGGCAAGGATATAAGCGTTTGCGTACTGGAAAAAGGCTCGGAAGTGGGAGCGCATATTCTGGCAGGCGGGGTGCTGGAGCCAAGGGCGCTGAATGAACTGATTCCTGACTGGAAGGAAAAGGGTGCGCCGCTCGATACTCCGGTAACGCATGACCGCTTTGTGCTGATGGGAAAGAAATCAGCTATTCGCCTTCCTACGCCAAAGCAGATGCATAATAAGGGTAACTATATTATCAGCCTCGGCAACTTCACCAAATGGCTTGGCACGCAGGCGGAAGCGCTGGGTGTGCAGATATTCCCGGGATTTCCGGCAGCTGATATTCTGCTGCAGGGCAACCGTGTGGTGGGCATTATCACGGGTGAGTTTGGCCGTTCGAAAGAGGGGCAGGAAAAACCATCCTATCAGCCGGGCATGGCAATCAAAGGCAAGTATGTGCTGTTTGCCGAAGGCAGTCGCGGTTCGCTCTCACAAAAACTTATGGAGCATTACAAGCTGCGCCGTGGTGTATCGCCGCAGACCTATGGGCTTGGTATCAAGGAACTATGGGAAGTGGCACCTGAGAAACATAAAGCAGGCACGGTCATGCATACGATTGGCTGGCCGCTGGATACCAGCACCTATGGTGGTTCATTCGTATATCACATGAGTAATCGGCAGGTGGCGATTGGTTTTGTAGTCGGGCTTGATTACAGTAACCCGCATCTGGACCCTTATCTGGAATTCCAGCGTTTTAAAACCCATCCGGCAATTCGTCCTCTTCTTGAAGGCGGAAAACGCATTTCTTATGGCGCGCGCGCGCTCAACGAAGGCGGCTACCAGTCTATTCCGCGTTTGATATTCCCGGGCGGCGCATTGATTGGCTGCGGCGCTGGGTTTATGAACGTACCTAAGATAAAGGGTGCGCATACCGCTATGAAGTCTGGCATGGTGGCAGCTGAAGCTGTATTTGAAGCGCTGGGCGAGGATGATGAATACGGCATGCTCGAAAGCTATCCTGAGATGCTGCGCACAAGCTGGGTGTATAAAGAACTATATAAAGTGCGCAATATACGCCCGGGGTTTCATTTTGGCATGTGGTTTGGCCTGCTCAATGCAGCGTTGGAGACCTATATTTTCCGTGGAAAGCTTCCGTGGACGATTGCACATAAAGCCGATCACACGCAGTTGAAAAAAGCCTCGCAGTGCAAGAAGATTGATTATCCAAAACCTGACGGCATCGTGACGTTTGACCGCATGTCGTCGGTGTTCTTATCGAGCACCAACCATGAAGAAGACCAGCCGGTGCATCTGACGCTCAAAGATCCGAATATACCGGTGGCGCTTAACCTGAAAGACTATGATGCACCCGAGCAGCGCTATTGCCCGGCAGGTGTATATGAAATTGTAAGGGATGATGGCAGTACGCCGCGCTTACAAATCAATGCGCAGAACTGTGTTCACTGCAAGACATGCGATATTAAAGACCCTACGCAGAATATTGTATGGGTAACGCCCGAAGGCGGCGGCGGCCCTAACTATTCAGGCATGTAATCAGTTCAGTATATCAGGGTAGTAATGCCCGACAAACACCCCGTATTTACGGAAGCGGTCGCGTAGTTGTTCCTGTAATTCAGACTGGCGTATGCGCGGCAGGTTTACGATCTGCGACAGGGCAGGCGGGGGCGTAGAAACTTTCAGGGCATTGCTGATGAGTTCCGGGCTCTGGACCAGGTCTTCGTATTTAATGATATGTATGCTCTGGCGCAGTTCGTAATAGCGCTTCAGGAATAATTCATATACCTGCACCATGCGGTCGAGCAGGTCGAACTCGCGCTGCGGATCAAGCAAAGATGCCTCCGACCAGTAGCTGCGTGCAAAGGACACCTTGCCCTCACTGATCTGCTGGCCTTTTGCCTGCTGCCATGAGTGAATTACGTCATAGGGATGGCGAATGATAGCGATCACATTGAAATGTTCCATCTGCACGAGGGTAGGTAATATGCAGGTGTATAGTGCGTCATGCTTCATCGCTAAAATGAAGTCGTCCTTAAGGCCCGGGCGCACAAAACTGGTAAGCTGCGGCTCGCCGTTTTCATCGCGTGGCAGGCGCGGATCTTTAAGATTGTCGAGGATATGCGAGCCGTCGGGCGCGCGGTAGTCGTTCACCGGATCCTGGGTGAGCAGGCGCGAACGCTGCCAGACGAAATCGCCTGCCAGCCATTTGCAGAAAGGAATGGTTTCCTGAAGTTTACGTGCCTGTGCACCCTGAACTTGCGGCGCATTAAGCGACACGCTATTGGGCAGGCTGTCTATAAGCGCACTTGCAAGGGTAAGGCCCGATCGCGGTAAACCAGTGATCAGGACATCTGGCATTGTAAGCCGTTATCAGATGTTTTTGTAAGCGATCGGCAGCTTGGTGTTTTTGTCGACAACAAGGTTACCATCTTCAAACATGGCAGCGATATAGCGGCCAACGCCACGCTGAATGAACAGTACAGGCTTTACCGGCTTGCCGTTGTAACGACGCAGTTCGGTTACTTTACCACGGGTTTCCGGGTTATTTTTACTGGTTTTAGCGCTCATGATACTACTCTTTTATAAAATAAATTAGTTTTAGGTTGCGGCGGATTCTATTAATATACTTCAAAGGTGCAAGTATTTTATCACATAATCAGTGTATTTATGGCATTATCAGTTTTCACAATATGTGCCATCCCTGTCTGAAGCTGCGTATAACTAGATGAATATAAAAAGAAAAATAGAGTTATTACCCCTGATTGTACTGCTTTGTGTAGGCGTGCCGGCTAGTTATAGCCATGCCGCCGAGCCAGAAGGCGAAGATGTGGTTAATCAGCTGCTGTCAGAGTCAGAAAGCGAAGGTTTTGCAGGTAGTTACCTTTCCGGTCAGTTTGCCAAAGACAGCGGTGACATTACATCGGCCATTTATTATTTGCGCCGAGTTCACCAGGAAAAACCCAATAATCTCGACATTGCGCGCCAGCTTCACGGCATGCTGCTGCTTGAAGGCGACACGGAAGAAGCCGTCGTGCTGGCCAACCATATTCACAAGCTGGATAAGAAAGATGCGCTTTCCAACCTGATCCTGGCGCTGAAATCCATCAAAAACAAAGAACCGCAGAAGGCGCTCGAACTGCTTGAGGCTTCATCGGATGCTGGCCGCGTACAGTTGTGGGAGCCGCTGATCACCGCATGGCTTGATGTGGAAAATGAACGGCTCGATAAGGCGCTGATGATCAATCAGCTGAATATCGATGCTACCCGTATCATGCCGCTGGTGAATTATCACCTGGCGCTTATCAACAGTGAGGCTGGCTTTAAGAACGAAGCGGCTGATAACTTTAAACAGGCCATCGAAAACCCGAAGGATCCGCCAGACAGGATCATGAGCCAGTTGCTCACCTTCTATGATAAGACGGATAAGCCCGAAGTGCTTACGGCGCTGGTTGAATCCTACAGGCAGGCGCACCCTGATCGTAAAGAGGGAGCACCGCAGATTGTCACCACCCGTGATGGCGTAGGTGAAATCCTCTATACTATGGGCGGCATTATGCTGAGCGCGGGCATGAGCAATGATGCAGCGATCTACCAGCAACTCGCACTTTATATAAAGCCAGAATTCCCGGAAGCAGCGCTTACGCTTGCTGACGCCTACAGCGAACTCCAGCAGTATGATAAGGCCAATACCTATTACGCGAAGATAGACCGCAAGAGCATCTATTATAAAAAGGCGCAGCTGCATATTGCCATCAATGAAGAGCGCAGCGACCGTCTGGATGAAGCGCTAACAAAACTGGACGAACTGGATAAGCGCTTCCCGGCAGATATGGAAGCCATGGTAACTAAAGGTGATCTGCTGCGCATCCATTCGCGTTTTGATGAAGCGGTGGCATCTTATACAGTTGCTATCGATCGTATTGTTGAACCAAAGAGCATGTACTGGCCGGTATTCTTCGCGCGTGGCTCATGTTACGAGCGCCTGAACCGCTGGCACGATGCTGAAAATGATTTGAAGAAAGCGCTGGAACTGAAGCCTGACCAGCCTGACGTGCTTAATTACCTTGCGTATGGCTGGCTGGAACGCGGGCAGAACCAGCAGGAAGCGCGCGGCATGATCCAGCGTGCATTCAAGGCGCGCCCGGATGATGCCGAGATTGTAGACAGCATGGGCTGGTCTTTGTATCTGGAAGGTGATTACGCCAATGCTACGCGTTACCTTGAAAAGGCGGTGGAACTTCTGCCTAACGACCCAACGGTCAATGACCATCTAGGCGATGTGTACTGGCGTGTTGGCCGTAAGACGGAAGCACGCTTTCAGTGGGAACGTTCGCTTAGTTTCTCACCTGATGACAAGCTGCTTGTTAAGCTACACCAGAAGCTAAAGGAAGGCCTGGTGGAAACGGAAAAGACCACCAGTGTCAGCGCCAATCAAAGGCCTGTAGAGCCATTGCCATCTGCTATTCCATAAAGCTATTTTCCTATGAGCGTTGAAATACTCGCGCCTGCCAAGGTAAACCTGTCACTGCATGTTACCGGCAAGCGTGCTGATGGTTATCATTTGCTCGATAGTCTGGTGATGTTCGCGCATTTAGGCGATGTGATAGAAATCTTGCCATCGAGTGAGTGT
Organism: Alphaproteobacteria bacterium; assembly: GCA_020050695.1. Lineage (GTDB taxonomy): Bacteria > Pseudomonadota > Alphaproteobacteria > Rickettsiales > SXRF01 > JAGVKI01. Next base: position 4,807 of record JAGVKI010000205.1, read on the forward strand.
ACCCTTGAAATAACGGGTGAGTTTGCGCAGGCGCTACACAATGAGCCGCTCAGTGATAACCTCATCATGCGTGCAGCAAGACTCTTGCAAAAGGAAGCTGGAATCACGCAGGGTGCCCATATCCGCCTCAATAAGAAAATACCCGTTGGGGCAGGGCTTGGGGGTGGTTCTGCTGATGCAGCGGCTACGATTATAGGGCTTAAGCAGTTCTGGAATATTGATTGCAACGCTGACTTTATGCAGCATGTGGCACTTAAGCTGGGCAGTGACGTGCCTGCGTGCCTTGCCTCATCTACGCTGTGGATGCGCGGGGTTGGAGAAAGACTATCCAAATGTGATGGCAATGCGCAGCTATGGGCAGTACTGGTAAATCCGCGCCTGCCGCTGCTTACCAAAGAGGTGTTTGGCCAGTTCAAGGACAATTATAAAGCAGCTGCACAGGGTGATGCTGGTTTTACCTCGTTTGAAGAACTGCTTGAACTGCTCACAGGGCTGGAAAACTCGCTGGAAGAGCCAGCAATTGAATTAATGCCGGTTATAGGCGAGATACTATCAGGCCTTTTAAAGACAAAAGGTTGCGCTCTGGCGCGTATGTCTGGTAGCGGAGCCAGCTGTTTTGGCCTATATGCTTCCCAGCATGAAGCAACCGCAGCCGCAGCAGATATACAGGCCAGTACACCATCATGGTGGGTGGCTGCAACCGAAATGGGATATGACAGGAGCAGAGATGGCCAAGCGTAATAAGATTCGCTATCAGTCCGAAGTGAAGCCACGCATACTTATAACAATGACGGGTACGGTTTACCTGCGCTTTGTAGATGACGAGGCGATAGAAACTATGGCTCAAAAAGGCGACCTGCAGGTTTTCCCGAATAATGATGCGCTCAACTCAACGCGACTGGGCGAATATGATGCCACGGGCTTTAGCGGTTATTTTAAAGTCGATGTGTATGACGGGCGTAACTGGCAGCCAGTGATCATCAACGATATTTTTGAATCGCATGAAAACCATTTTGCGAAAACGGAAAAGCCGATCGACACCTATTATATATGCGAAGAGATACTTAAAACCTATGCAGGCAAGCTGCTGCTGCGCACGTACCGTGAACATTACCAGCTTGATGATGGCCTGGAACCTGCCCCTGAGACAAAGGCAACTAAGCGCCCTTAAGAAGGAGACGCTTCGCTGCTTGGTTTGCCGCTGCGGGTTTCGTCAATGATGCGCTTTAAGGTTTCATAAGGCACAGCGCCCGGCAGCAATTTTTCACCAACGAACAGTGCTGGCGTACCGCGTACGCCAAGGTCTTCACCGAGTTTACGGTTCTGGTCGAGCTGGGTGGTAACAGCGCCTTTATCCATTTCAGCTTTTACAGCCACACGGTTTGCACCTACTTTTTCAGCCGTCGAAAGCAGTACTTCTTCTGAATAAGCACCCTGGGTCTTCATCAGTGCGGTGTGGAAAGCAAAGTATTTGTCGGGAGCCACGCGGTTAACCGCAAGCGCGGCGCGCGATGCTGACACTGAGTCTTCGCTGAGGATTGGGAATTCGCGGAAAACCACACGGACTTTCTTGTCTTCATCAAGAAGCTTGGTAATGGTTGGCAGCAGTTTTTTGCAATAGCCACAGTGATAGTCAAAGAACATGATAACCGTTACGTCGGCGTTTTTACTGCCAACACTAGGGGACGTCTTATCATTTTGCAGTTCTGCGCGATGCTTGCTAAATGACTCTGCCGTTACCCTTTTATTTTCGGCTTCCTGCTTGTCACGGATTTTATGAACCGCATTCATGATGATTTCCGGCTCATCCATGATTGCCTGTTTTACCAGTTCATGGAGTTCACCACGTGTCACTGGTGCATTTGCGTTAGGGGCGGTGCCCGGTGTCTCCGCTATTACAGGGTATGACAAGGAACAGAGCAACGTGGTTGCAGCCAAAAAACGTAGTGCTTTCATGTGATTCTCCAGATGACTAAGGGACGTATATTGTAGCGCAGGGCGGGTGCGGATGTATAGATAATTCTGTAAGTACCAGGCTAGAAGGTGGATTTTTCGTCCTCTTTTTCACGTTTTAACTCAAGTGCTTGTATTTTTACATCCTGCGCGCGGCGATAGGACGGGGTGCCAGGGCGCAGCAACCTGAGCGCTTGTTCGACATTGGTGTTTGCACGTCTAGGATCGTCCAGAAGCAGGGATTCTTCTGCAAGGGCTAGCGAGGTCATACCCTGGTTGCCTGCTTTACCATAGGCGGTTGCCAGCTGGCGCCAAGCCGTGGGGTTGCTGTTATCGAGCGTATTGGCTTTTTCAAGATGGGTAACAGCTGAAGCAAGGAGAGATACGTCCTGCTGCGCAAGTTCCACGCGGGCGAGGTCTACCAGTATCAGCGGCGCATTAGGCAGCAGTTCAATCGCGCGGCGGTAAGAGGCGAGGGCTTCTTTTGGGCGGTTATTTTCAAACAGGATTTGCCCTTTAAGTTCGTGGAAGAACGGATCGTTCGGGGCTTCTGCAAGCAGGCTGTCCATCTCTGCGACGGCACGGTTTACATCGGGCATTTTATAATAAGCGATGGCGCGTGCGATGCGTGCAGGCACCGACTTATCGGATTGCCCATATTTAAAGAAAGTACGCTCCGGTGTCTGAAGAAATCCATAGAGCTTTGCGATCATGCGCTGATGCAGGCTATCGAATTTCTGGGGGTAGGCGCCTTCGGGTATACTCGACTTCTCGACATGGTTGCGGATGTGCTCAATACGCAGCGATGTAAGAGGGTGGGTCAGCATATAAGGATCTGGCTTGCCGATTTTTTCGCGCTGGTGCCTGCGAAGCAGTTCAAACACCTTCATCAGTCCGCTTGCCGAGATATTGAGTTTATCAAGCGCATTAACCGCTGACTGGTCTGCCGCTTCTTCATGGCTGCGGGTAAAGGCCAGGAAATTACGGGCAACAGTGGTATGGCCGCCTGTTATCACGGCTGCTGCTGCTTCTGGTTTGCCGGTAGCGGCAGCGGCAGCGGCGCCAAGCACATAGCTGAAAATGGTGCCAAGTTCTGCGTTTTTAAGTTTTTCGGTACCACGGGCAAGGTGGCCGCCCGCAATATGGCCGGTTTCATGCGCCATTACGCCAATGAGCATATCCGGGGTTGGGCTAGACAGGATCAGCCCCGTATTTATGAACATATTGGCGCCGCCCGCCACAAAGGCGTTCAGCGCATCATCATTCACGATGAATAGTTTGATAGCAGATGGCTTCAGGCCATTGGCCAGAAAGATGGGGTCGGCATACAGGTGTAGCGTATGTTCAATTTCCGCGTCACGAATAAGCGGCGCAGCTAAGGCCGGCCTGGCAGCAGTGCATAGCAGCAGGAAAAGACACAGAAGACAGCGGGAGTATGTAACGAGATACGCCATAATGAGCAATTATACGCTCATTTTTCGCAACCGCCACTATTCATCCAGTTCGATCATCTTCTGCCACCAGCCTTTTTTGGATGGTGCATTAGGGTCACGCGGGGTTTCCGGTGCTCCGCCTGCGCTGGCCACGGCTTTCCGCGGCTGTGGAGGCTCGACCGGCACTGGTTCCTGCAGCGCAAAAGCAGGCAGGACATTATCCGGGCGTTCCTCACGCTGAGGCTTGTCTTCATTATTGGGGGTACTGCGTTCGTTGCGCTCACGCGGTTCACCACGCTCGCCGCGTTCATCACGCCAGCGGCGACGGCCACGGCCACCACGGCCACGACGGTTGCCACGTCCATCAGGCGACTGTTCGCTGCCTTCTGCACCAGGCTCGCCGTTCTGGCCATCCTGTACGAAATCGACAACGTTTTCACCCTGGCCCTGCTGGCCGTCTGCGGCTACATCTTCAGGAGAGTTATTGTCCTGCGGTGTGCGGTTGCGGTCATTGCGATTACGTCCACCACGACGGCCACGGCGGTTACGCTTGCGGCTGCCATCTGGCGAATAGGTTTCATCACGCTGCGGATCGACTATATCGGTAATGTTCTCACCATCATCGTGCGAAGCATTTTCGACAGCAGCTACAGGTTCATGATGCTGATGCTGGTGCTGGCTGCGACCACCACGTTCTGCGCCCCTGTTATCGCGGTCACGATCACGATCCCTGTCACGGCCACGGCCACCACGGCGCTGTTCGTTATTGTCGTTGCTGCGCTCAGGGCTGCGCTCGGTATTGCGGTCAGACTGTGAACGGCGCATCTTTTCGAGGTTAAACTCGGATGCTGGCAGGTCATTATTGATAAGAACCTGCAAGGTTACGCCATAACGTTCTTCCAGGGCGCGAAGTGCATCACGCTTGGTGTTGAGCAGGTGCAATGCCACGGCTTGCGGTGCGATAAGGCGCAGGCCGCTCCATGTGCCACTGCTGGCTTCCTTGCTGATAGCGCGGATGATCTGGATGCTCATGGAATCGTTCGAGCGTACGAAGCCACGGCCAGTGCAATGTACGCACTGTACCATGTTGCTCTCGCTAATGCTTGGACGCAGGCGCTGGCGGGACATTTCCAGCAAGCCAAACGGGCTGATACGGCCCAGCTGGATTTTTGCACGGTCTGCTTTCAGCGCGTCCTTAAGCGCCTTTTCAACCGCACGGCGGTTGCGTGACTCGAGCATGTCGATAAAGTCGATTACGATAAGGCCTGCCAAGTCGCGCAGGCGCAGCTGGCGGGCTACTTCGGCTGCCGCTTCAAGGTTGGTTTTAGCCGCAGTCTCTTCAATATTACTCTCGGTCGTTGCACGGCCAGAGTTCA